>NZ_JBSGEL010000022.1:0-120302 GCF_053602875.1 Kitasatospora sp. NPDC004289
CGTGCGGACGGCGCGGGTGGATGGTCAGTGGCCGCCGCAGCAGCCGCCGCTGGCGCCGCCGCACTGGCAGGGCGCTCCGGTGCGACGTGCGGACGGCGCGGGTGGATGGTCAGTGGCCGCCGCAGCAGCCGCCGCTGGCGCCGCCGCACTGGCAGGGCGCTCCGGACTGGCAGCCGCAGCCGCAGCCGGGGCTGCAACCACAGGTGGCGGAGAGCACCGGCAGCAGCTTCACGGCCGTCGGGGTGACGGAACTCGGCGGCTGGGTCTCGGGGGCAGTGGTCGCCTTCATCGCGCTGGGCCTCCTCGGCAGGGCACCGCGGGTGCACACGGCGGTGTGCCCCTCCACGAGTGAAGCCCCCCCGGTGACGAGGCGTCAACGGGCGCGCGGGGGCGGGGAGATCGGCCTCCCGTGCGCCCCCGCACCGCCCCTTCGGGGTTTAGGCGTCGACGTCCGTGGCGGGCACGAACTCGCCCGCGTGCTCGCCGGTCACCAGGAAGACCACGCGCTTGGCCACCGAGACGGCGTGGTCGGCGAAGCGCTCGTAGTAGCGGCCGACCAGGGTGACGTCCACCGCGGTCTCGATGCCGTGCTGCCAGCGGTCGTCCAGCAGGTGCGAGAAGAGCTCGCGGTGCAGCGCGTCGATCGCGTCGTCGTCCTGCTCCAGCTCCAGCGCCTTGTCCACGTCCTTGGTGGCGATCACCAGGCCGGCCTTGGCCACCAGCCGCTGGGCGAGCTGCCCCATCTCCAGGACGATCGAGTGCAGGTCGTTCGGGACGGCGGACTCGGGGTAGCGCAGCCGGGCCACCTTGGCCACGTGCCGGGCCAGGTCGCCGCAGCGCTCCAGGTCGGCGCTCATCCGCAGCGAGGTGACCACGATCCGCAGGTCGGTGGCGACCGGCTGCTGCCGGGCCAGCAGGTCGATCGCCCGGTTCTCCAGGTCGTGGTGGAGGGCGTTGACCTTGTCGTCGGCCGCGATCACGCTCTCCGCCAGCGCCAGGTCGGCGTCGAGCAGCGCGGTGGTGGCCCGGCCCATGGCCGAGCCGACCAGCCGTGCCATCTCGACCAGCTGGTCGCTGATCGAGTCGAGTTCCTCGTGGTACGCGTCGCGCATTGCTGCTCTCCTCAGTAGCTCTGTCGGTGGCGGTGCCGACCGGCCGTGCCGACCGTAGGAGGATCGGACCGGCCGCTGCTGGTGGCCGCATCGTAGTGCCGCCACCGCCCGCACGGGCTGTGCGACCCACCCTGGGCCGTTCGGGCGACCACGCACGGCCGGTGTGGTGAACCGCCGGGAGCTTCGAGGTGAATTCTCGGTAACGTGCGGCCGATCCCTTGATCGCACCCGTGGGGAGCGCCGCCGGGATGCGCTTACGCTGGCCACATGGACGTGAATGTGGCCGCCGCCGCAGCCTGCGCCATAGCCGGGCTCGGGGTCGGTCTCACGGCCGCCATCGCCTTCCGCTGGAGCGAGCGGGAGCAGGCCCGCGCGGGCAACGGCGGCGGGAAGAACGGATCGGGCGGGCTCCCCGCCCAGGAAGCCCCGCTGCCCCCGGGCGTGGACACCGTGCTCTCGGTGCTCCGCTCCTGCGCGATCGTGCTCGGCGAGGGCGACGAGGTGGTCAAGGCCAGCTCCGCCGCCTACGCGATGGGCCTGGTCCGCGGTGGCGCGGTGGCGGTCGAGCAGATGCTCTCGCTGGCCCGCGCCACCCGCCGGGACGGCGAGATCCGCCAGGTCGAGCTGGAGGTGCCCAAGCCGGGCGTGGCCCGGCCGACCGAGCCGCTCGCGGTCTCGGTCCGGGTCGCCCCGCTCGGCTCCCGGCTGGTGCTGGTGCTGGTCGAGGACCGCACCGAGCGCCGCCGGATCGAGGCGGTCCGCCGCGACTTCGTCGCCAACGTCTCGCACGAGCTGAAGACCCCGGTCGGCGCGCTCTCCCTGCTCTCCGAAGCGGTCGCGGACGCCTCCGACGACCCGGAGGCGGTGCAGCGCTTCGCCGGCCGGATGCAGATCGAGGCCACCCGCCTGGCCAGCCTGGTGCAGGAGATCATCGACCTCTCCCGGGTCCAGGACGACCAGCTGCTGGTCGACCCGGAACCGGTCGCGGTGGACACCCTGATCGCCGAGGCGATCGACCGCTGCCGCCAGCCCGCCGCCGCCAAGCAGATCCACATCGCGGCCGGCGGCATCGGCGGCCTCTACCTGCACGGCAACCGCGGCCAGCTGGCCGCCGCCCTCGGCAACCTGGTCGAGAACGCGGTGAACTACAGCCCGCCGCGCACCCGGGTGGCCATCGCCACCCGGCGCATCTCCAGCGCCGCCGCCCTCGGTGAGGCGGACGGCGAACTGATCGAGATCTCGGTGACCGACCAGGGCATCGGCATCTCCGAGACGGACCGCGAGCGGATCTTCGAGCGGTTCTACCGCGTCGACCCGGCCCGCTCCCGCGCCACCGGCGGAACCGGTCTCGGCCTCTCCATCGTCAAGCACGTGGCGGCCTCGCACGGCGGCACCGTCTCCGTGTGGAGCGTCGAGGGCCAGGGTTCCACCTTCACCGTTCGGCTCCCCGCCGGGAAACCCCCGGTCGAGGAACAGCAGCACCCCATGCCCAGCACCAACCCCCTTCCTGCCCCGGAGGCCCGCTCGTGACCCGTGTACTGGTGGTCGAGGACGAGGAGTCGTTCAGCGACGCCCTGTCGTACATGCTCCGCAAGGAGGGCTTCGAGGTGGCCATCGCCGCCACCGGCCCCGACGCGCTGGAGCAGTTCGAACGCAACGGCGCCGACCTGGTGCTGCTCGACCTGATGCTCCCCGGGCTCCCCGGCACCGAGGTCTGCCGCCAGCTGCGGGTCCGCTCCAACGTGCCGGTGATCATGGTCACCGCCAAGGACAGCGAGATCGACAAGGTCGTCGGCCTGGAGATAGGGGCCGACGACTACGTCACCAAGCCCTACTCCACCCGCGAGCTGGTGGCCCGCATCCGCGCGGTCCTGCGCCGCCGCGGCGAGGCCGACGGCACCGTCGAGAACGGCCCCGGCGCCCTGGAGGCCGGCCCGGTCCGGATGGACGTCGACCGCCACGTGGTGACGGTGGACGGCGCCAAGGTCGACCTGCCGCTCAAGGAGTTCGACCTGCTGGAGATGCTGCTGCGCAACGCGGGCCGGGTCCTCACCCGCATGCAGCTGATCGACCGGGTCTGGGGCGCCGACTACGTCGGCGACACCAAGACCCTGGACGTCCACGTGAAGCGCCTCCGGGCCAAGATCGAGCCGGACCCGGGCGCCCCGCGCTACCTGGTCACCGTCCGCGGCCTGGGCTACAAGTTCGAGCCGTAGACCGGACCGGCACCGGCCCGTACGCACCCGAAGGCCCCCGCTCGAACCGAGCGGGGGCCTTCGGGCGTCCCCGACGGGACGTCAGTGCGAGGCGGCGGCGGTGGAGCTGCCCGAGGCGGACGGCGAGGCCGAACCGCTCGCGGAGGCACCGGCCGAAGCCGAAGCCGAAGCCGAAGCCGAAGCCGAAGCCGAAGCAGAGGCCGAGGCCGAAGCCGACGCCGAAGCGCTGGGCGAGGCGGAGGGCGCAGTGGCGGGCTTCGACGGGGCGGCGGCGGCCGGGCCGAAGCCGCGGTACATGCCCTCGCCCGTGTGCACCTGGGCCTCGGTCTCGACCTTCCCGGCGGTGCCGAAGCCGAAGGCGACCTTGGCGTTGCCGCCGATCTCCACCTTGGCGGAGGCGACCTTGGCGACCGGCTGGTCCTCGCCGCCGAGCAGCACGGAGCCGCCCGCCGGGATGACGATCTCGGTCAGCGGGGCACCCTTGGAGTCGGCGAAGGTCGCGGCGCCGCCCTCGGCCAGCTCCACCGACTTCAGGACCTCCGGGCCGGAGCCGGTGTTGCTGATGTTCACCGAGACGTTGGCCGGGCCGGCGTGGTCGGACTTGGCTCCCGCCGCGGTCACCACCACGATGTTGTTGAGCCTGAGGGTGGTCCCGATCGAGGTCGAGGCGTTGTCCGGCTTCACCTGCAGGGTCGCGGGGCTGGTCCCGGCGGCACAGGCGGACAGCGGGAGGATCGCGGCGAGGGCGACGGCGGCGACTGCGCCGCGACGAAGGCTGCGGCTCACGGCGGCGGCATCTCCTTGGGTATCTGATCGGTGGTCAGGACTCAGATTACCGACCGCGCATATCCGCTCATCACGGGGTGGCCCCGTGTCGCGCTCGGACCGCCCCGTCGGGTGCCGCGAGCACGTCCCGTACGCGTATACGGCAAAAACTCATGATCCAATCATGGTTTCGGGAGTGTTGCCAGAGGTTTCGTCAGGTGTGCAGACCACCTCCGACCTGCGGGAAGGCCCCGTCGAACACGGGTCGCAGCATGCCGAAGGGGCACTTGTCAAGCCCCGAGACCCGCCCTGACCTGCGAAAACGCCCTTCGGGTGGACGGCGAACCGTGTTATTCTGGTAAGCCACGGAAGGGGTCCTGTCACATGACGTTCAAGGTTGGCGACACGGTGGTCTACCCCCATCACGGGGCCGCGCTCATCGAGGCCATCGAGATTCGCCAGATCAAAGGTGTGGACAAGACCTACCTGGTGCTGAAGGTGCAGCAGGGAGACTTGACGCTGCGCGTCCCCGCGGAGAACGCGGAGTTCGTCGGCGTGCGTGACGTCGTCGGCCAGGAGGGTCTGGACCGGGTGTTCGAGGTGCTCCGCGCCCCGTACACGGAGGAGCCCACCAACTGGTCCCGCCGGTACAAGGCGAACCTCGAGAAGCTCGCCTCCGGCGATGTGATCAAGGTTGCCGAGGTCGTCCGCGACCTGTGGCGTCGCGAGCGCGAGCGCGGTCTGTCGGCCGGCGAGAAGCGGATGCTCGCCAAGGCGCGCCAGATCCTGGTCAGCGAGCTCGCTCTCGCGGAGAACACCAACGAGGACAAGGCGGAGACGCTGCTCGACGAGGTCCTGGCCTCGTAAGCGGTCCACCGCAGTTCGAAGCGCCCGATGTCGGTGCACTCACCGCGGTCACGTAACGTGGCCCCGGTGCGGCCCGGCAGCCCGGGCGCTTCGGCGTACCCGGGGACGAGCCGCCCCGGTCACTCGGTGTGAGGCCTGGCGGGGGCGGGCCGGCTTCGGAAGGGGACCGGCGCGCCTCGTTCGGCTTCGCCAGGGCCATACCCACCGGGCCGCGGGCGTAAAACATGAATGCAGTACGGCATGGATGCAGCACAGCGCCGAAGGAGCGAACCCTGAACGGTACGGCAGCAGTCGCAGCGGCCGTGGTCCCCGCCGCAGGGCGGGGCGAGCGGCTGGGGCCCGGTGCCCCGAAGGCCCTGCGGGAACTCGGAGGGGTGCCCCTGCTGGTGCACGCCGTCCGGGCGCTGGCCCGGAGCCGGGCGGTCGGGCTGGTGGTGGTGGCCGCGCCGCCGGACGGCGTGGCCGAGGTGGTCGGACTGCTGGACAGCCACGGGCTGGACGGCAAGGACGTCCGGGTGGTGGCCGGCGGGGCGACCAGGCAGGAGTCGGTCCGGCTCGGTCTGGCCGCGATCCCGGCCGACGTGCCGGTGGTGCTGGTGCACGACGCGGCCCGGCCGCTGGTGCCGGTCGAGGTGGTGGACGCGGTGGCGGCCGCCGTGAAGGGCGGTGCCGGGGCGGTGGTGCCGGCGGTGCCGCTGGCGGACACCGTCAAGCGGGTCGAGCCGCAGCCGGGCGGGCGGCCCGAGCCGGTGCTGGAGACCCCGGACCGGTCCTCGCTGCGCGCGGTGCAGACCCCGCAGGGCTTCCGCCGGGAGCTGCTGGCCGAGGTGCACGAGCGGGCGCTGGTCGAGCCGGGGCTCACCGTCACCGACGACGCCGGGATGGTCGAGCACTTCGGCGGCACCGTGGTGGTCGTCCCGGGCCACGAAGAGGCCTTCAAGGTCACCCGTCCGCTGGACCTCGTGCTCGCCGAGGCCGTGCTCGCCCGCAGGAGGGCCTCCGATGGCTTCTGACACCCCCGTGATCCCGCTGGTCGGGATCGGCACCGACGTGCACGCCTTCGAGGCCGGGCGCCCGCTCCGGGTGGCCGGCCTGGAGTGGCCCGGGGCCGGGGACGGCCTGGCCGGGCACTCGGACGCGGACGTGGCCGCGCACGCCGCCTGCGACGCGCTGTTCTCGGCCGCCGGGGTCGGTGACCTGGGCGCGCACTTCGGCACCGACCGCCCCGAGTGGTCCGGCGCCTCGGGCGTCGCGCTGCTGACCGAGGCGGCCCGGATCGTCCGGGCCGAGGGCTTCGAGATCGGGAACGTGGCGATCCAGGTGATCGGCGTCCGCCCGAAGATCGGCAAGCGGCGCGCGGAGGCCCAGGCGGCGCTCTCGGCGGCCGTGGGCGCCCCCGTCTCGGTCTCCGGCACCACCACCGACGGGCTGGGGCTCACCGGCCGGGCCGAGGGCCTGGCCGCGATCGCCACCGCCCTGGTGTACCGGGCGGGTTGACGCCGTTGGTCCGTTCGGATGGCTGACGGGTGTTCAACTCCCGTGTGCCGCCCGCCGGTCAGTACCGTTCCCCGGGGATGCCGAGGGAAAGGGACCACGATGGCGGTAGAGCTCTCCGAGCGGGCCAGGGCGCTGTTCGACGGGAAGACCTTCGCGGTGGTGAGCACCGTGCAGCCGGACGGCAGCCCCCAGTCCTCGGTGGTCTGGGTCAGGCGGGACGGGGACGAGGTGCTGTTCTCCACCGTCGAGGGGCGCCGCAAGCACCTCAACATGCTCCGCGACCCGCGGATCACCCTGCTGGTCAACCCGCCGGACCACCCGTACACCTACCTGGAGCTGCGGGGCGAGGTGGTGATGGTCCGTGAGGGCGGGCGGGAGCTGATCGACGAGCTGTCGCGCAAGTACCGGGGCGAGGACTACGGCTACGACGGGCCGGACGACGTCCGGGTGGTGTGCCGCCTGGCGGCCCGCAAGGCGGTCGGGAACCTCTGAACCGGCCCGATCCGACGGGGCCATGACGGAAAGGTGGCGGGGCACCCCCCGGTGCCCACTACGCTTGACGCTGTGAGCCTTCGCCTGTACGACACCAGCACCCGCCAGGTACGCGACTTCGTCCCGCTTGTACCGGGCTGTGTCTCGATGTACCTGTGTGGCGCGACCGTCCAGGCGCCCCCGCACATCGGGCACATCCGGTCCGGCCTGAACTTCGACGTGATGCGCCGTTGGTTCGGCTACCGCGGCTACCAGGTCACCTTCGTCCGGAACGTCACCGACATCGACGACAAGGTGATCGCCAAGGGGCACGCCCTCGGCGTCCCGTGGTGGCAGGTCGCCTCCGTCAACGAGCGCGCGTTCAGCGAGGGTTACACCGCCCTCGGCTGCCTGCCGCCCTCGATCGAGCCGCGGGCCACCGGGCACGTGCCCGAGATGATCGAGATGATGCAGGGCCTGATCGAGCGCGGCCACGCCTACGAGGCGGACGGCAACGTCTACTTCGCCGTGACCACCTACCCGGACTACCTGGAGCTCTCCAACCAGGAGTTGGACAACCTGCTGCAGCCCGAGTCGGCGGGCGAGACCGGCAAGCGCGACCCGCGCGACTTCGCGATGTGGAAGCGGGCCAAGGAGGGCGAGCCCAGCTGGGACACCCCCTGGGGCCGCGGCCGCCCGGGCTGGCACCTGGAGTGCTCGGCCATGGCGCACAAGTACCTGGGCACCGCCTTCGACATCCACGGCGGCGGGCTGGACCTGATCTTCCCTCACCACGAGAACGAGATCGCCCAGTCCAAGGCCTTCGGCGACGGGTTCGCCAACTTCTGGGTGCACAACGCCTGGGTCACCATGAGCGGCGAGAAGATGTCCAAGTCGCTCGGGAACTCGGTGCTGGTCTCCGAGATGGTCCGGGCCTGGCGTCCGATCGTGCTCCGCTACTACCTGGCCGCCCCGCACTACCGGTCGATGATCGAGTACAGCGAGGAGGCCCTGCGCGAGGCGGAGACCGCCTTCGCCCGGATCGAGAACTTCATCGAGCGCGCGGTGGAGACCTGCGGCCCGGTGGACGCGGCGCCCGAGGTGCCGCTGGCCTTCGCCGAGGCGATGGACGACGACCTGGGCGTCCCGCAGGCGCTGGCCGTGGTGCACACCGCCGTCCGTCAGGGCAACAGCGCCCTCGCCGCGGACGACAAGGAGAACGCGGTGGCGCGGCTCGCCGAGGTCCGTGCGATGCTCGGTGTGCTGGGTCTCGACCCGTTGGACGAGATGTGGGCCGGAGCCGAGCGCGGCGACGACCTCCGCCCGGTGGTCGACTCGCTGGTCCGCCTGGTGCTGGACCAGCGCCAGGCCGCCCGGGCCCGCAAGGACTTCGCGACCGCGGACGCGATCCGCGACCAGCTGGCGCAGGCCGGACTGTCCGTCGAGGACGGCCCGACCGGCTCGCGCTGGACGCTCAACAACCAGTAGCCCCGGTTCGGGGCGCGGGTGGGCCGTACCTTCACCGGTGCGGCCCACCCGCACGACGCAGAGCCCGCCGCCGACGGTCGTCGCCGGGGCGGGCGAGACAGACAAGGGAAGTACAGCCATGGCCGGCAACAGCCAGCGCAGGAACCGACGCAACCCCGGATCGAAGAAGGGCGCGTCCGTCGGTACCGGCGGCCACAGCCGGAAGGCGCTCCAGGGCAAGGGCCCGACCCCGCCCGCCTCGGCGCGCAAGGGCCACGTCAAGCAGCGGCAGGCCAACGCCGCCACCAAGCGCGAGATGGACGCCAAGTCGCGGGCCGGCATGCGCCGCTCCGGCGGTGGCGGCCGCGGCGGCCGCGGTGGCGCCGGCTCGGCCGAGCTGGTGTTCGGCCGGAACTCGGTGGTCGAGGCGCTGCAGGGCGGCGTGCCGGCCAACGCGCTGTACGTCCAGCAGTTCATCGACATGGACGACCGGGTGCGCGAGGCCGTCCAGGCCGCCAACGAGCGGGGCGTCCCGCTGATGGAGGCGCCGCGCCCGCAGCTGGACCAGATGACCGGCGGGATGAACCACCAGGGCCTGGTGCTCCAGGTCCCGCCGTACGAGTACGCGCACCCGGACGACCTGCTGGCCGACGCCGCCGAGAACGGCGAGGACGCGCTGGTGATCGCCCTGGACGGCGTGACCGACTCGCGCAACCTCGGCGCCGTGGTCCGCTCCGCCGCCGCCTTCGGGGCGCACGGCGTGGTGATCCCCGAGCGGCGCGCCGCCGGGATGACCGCCGGTGCCTGGAAGACCTCCTCGGGCGCCGCCGCGCGCCTGCCCGTCGCGCGCGCCACCAACCTGACCCGCGCGCTGGAGGCGTACCAGAAGGCCGGTCTGATGGTGGTCGGCCTGGCGGCCGACGGCGAGGCCGAGGTGGCCGACCTGGAGGCGCTTACCGGCCCGGTCGTGATCGTCGCGGGCAGCGAGGGCAAGGGCCTGTCGCGCCTGGTCTCGGAGACCTGCGACATCCGGGTCCGGATCCCGATGTCCGGTCTGACCGAGTCGCTGAACGCCGGTGTCGCGGCGGGCATCGTGCTCTACGAGGCCGCCCGGATGCGCGCCAAGCAGTAGCCCTGAGGGGTAGTCGTACGTTTGGAACGGGAAACCGATCGGGCCTGACCAGGCCCGATCGGTTTACTCATGATCACTTCAATCGCCGTCAGGAATCCACCCGGGAGAGTGTCCTAACCGGCCGTCACCCGGTTAGACGGGTGTGGACACCAGAACACCTCGGCGCACTGCCCCGGGCGGCATGGCGGGAATAGATGCCGGCCCCGGCCTCAACACGGTCAAGGTGCCGTCGGACCCGGCCAGGCTCAGCAGTACCCAGGCCAGCTTCCGGGTCAGGCTCGCCGCCCCGGTGGCCCCGCTGATCGACGGCCCGCCCGGCGCCGCCTTCGGCGACCCGTACGGGACGTCCAACAACGGGCTGCCCCCGGGCTTCGCCCCCCGGCCGATGGTCACCCCGCAGGTCGTGGTGGCGGGCTCCCAGGTGCCGGCGCTGGCCGGCTCCGTCGCGGCCACCCGGCGCAAGGGCCGGGTCACCGCCGTCACCTGGACCGGCCAGGCGGCCCCCGGCGACCAGGCGGCCACCCAGCTGCTGGAGGCCGTCCGCCTCAACACCGTGCCGGCCCCGGCCCGCCCGGTCGGGGAGGACGACACCGAGCAGCTGGAGACCTACCGCGGCGCCCCGGCCCCGGTCGCCGCACCGGCGGCCGTCCGGCCCCGGCAGGACTGGGCCCCGGCGGGCGAGCTGCCCGAGGTCTCGGCGGTCGGCGCGGACTCCAAGCACGCCTGGTACCCCGGCCGGAAGGTCGACCTGGGGCTGGTGCTGCTGCCGCTGCGGATCGTGCTCGGCTCGCTCTCGGTCTACGCCGGCTTCAGCAAGCTCTGCGACCCGGTGTACTTCGACGGCGGCGACCGCGGCTCGATGATGCGCTGGCTCTCCTCCCTGCACCCGTGGGGAGTGGCCCAGCCGCTGCTGGACTTCGCCATGGCCCACCCGGTCGGGGCGGGCCTGGCGGTCGCGTTCACCCAGGTCGTGGTCGGCGTGCTCTCGCTGCTCGGCCTCTGGCAGCGGATCGCGGCCGGTGCCGCGATGCTGCTCTCCGCCGCGCTGCTGTTCACCGTCAGCTGGCGGGCGGTGCCGGTCTACGACACCCCGGACCTGATCTTCCTGGTGGCGTGGAGCCCGCTGCTGATCGCCGGCGCGCCGTTCGGCTCGCTGGACGGGCGGATCGCGCTGGACGCCTGGCGCCGCTACGGCGCCGCCGCCCCGGCCGCGCTCCGGCGCCGGATCTGGCGGCGCGGCGGCGTGGTGACGGCCGTCGTGGTCGGGCTGACCCTGCTGATCGGTTCCATGCTCGGCGCGGCGGTCCGCACCAGCGGACGGACCGGCCCGGTGCCGGCCAAGCCGCCGACGGACTTCGGTTCGCCGATGTGGCCGGGCAGCGGCGCCTCCAACGCCCCGATGCCGGTGGCCCCGCCGCCGTCCTCCAAGCCCACCCCGTCCCCGGCCGCCCCCTCGGCCAACAAGAGCGGCAGCCCCAAGGCCAAGCCCTCGGCCGGCAAGTCCGAGACCCCCCACACGCCGCCCCCCGCGCCCTCGCCGACCAAGGCCGGTACCGGCGGCGGCACTCCGGCCGGCACCACCCGGGGTGCCACCGGCGGCTCCTCCACCGCCCCGAAGCCCTCCTCCACGGGCGGCGGCGGCATCCTCGGCGGTGTCCTCGGTGCCCCCCTCCTCGGCATGGGCCCCGGCCCGGCCGGGCAGCGAGTGGATGCCTGACGACTGACGAGGAGTGCAGCCAGGGGCGCGAGGAACTGCGCGACCAACCCACCACAGCCGGTGAGTTCGGGTCAGCGCAGCACCTCGCGCCCCGCTTCCGTTCCCTGACGCGGCCTCAGTTGGACGCTGCGGCAAGCTCCTTGGCGGCCTCCGTCAGGTCCTTCGCGGTGTCGATCGCCCGCCAGTAGCACCCCTGCGGCAGCTGGTACCCCGCCAGCCGCTTGCCGCGCGCCAACTGCGGGAACGTGGTGCGCTCGTGGTCGCCGACGTCCGGCAGCAGGTCCTGGAAGCCGGGCGCAAAGACGTACAGGCCGGCGTTGATGAGGAAGGGCGAGGGCGGCGCCTCGATGAAGTCCAGCACGTTGCCGAACTGGTCGGTCTCCACCGCGCCCCAGGGGATCCGCGGCCGGGCCAGCGCGAGCGTCGCGACGGCGTCCCGCTCGTGGTGGAAGGCGGCCATCTCGCGCAGGCTGAACCTGGTCCAGATGTCGCCGTTGGTGGCGTACCAGGGCTGGTCCGGCCGGGGCAGGGCCTTCGCGGCGTACTTGAGGCCGCCGCCGCGGCCGAGCGGCTCGCTCTCCACCACCGTGCTGACGCTGACCGGGAGTTCGGTCCGGTCGAGCCAGTCCTGGAGGACCTCGGCCAGGTGGCCGCAGGAGATCACCACGTCGGTGACCCCCTCGGCGGCGAGCCAGGCCAGCTGGTGGCCGACGATGGGGGTGCCCGTGCCCGGGATCTCGACCAGCGGCTTCGGCCGGTCGTCGGTGTAGGGGCGCAGCCGGGAGCCCTGGCCGCCCGCCAGGATGACGGCCTGCGTCACGAGCGGGGAGTGCGGGGCGGGAGAGGTGGAATCAGCGGTCATGCCTGAACGATAGGCCCAGGCACGGCCTATGACGCCCTCCTGGCCGCGCGCGGCAGCTCACGCGGCATGCGTACGCGGCGGCCGGTGCCGCGGCCCGTGCCGCGGCACCGAGGGCCCCGGGGGTGTCAGCCCACCACGCCGGTGGCGAAGGAGCCGTCGCAGACCGGCCGGGCGAAGGTGCGGGCCCGCTGCACGTCGCCCTGGTACTTGCGCACGGCGGCCCGGCCGAGGTCGGCGGCCAGCTCGGTGCAGTACGGGGTGAGTGCGGGCTTCTCCCGCATGGAGCGCTCCAGCAGGTCGAGCGCGGTGCCCGGGTTGTGGTTGCGCAGCTCCGTCATCAGGTCGGTGCGGAGGGCTTCCTTGGGGGACATCCCGTCGGTGTTCGCGGCGGTCGCGCTGCGCCCGATGGTGCCGTCGCCGCTGGAGGCCGCGACCACCTGCTGGTCGAGGCCGGTGGGCGGTGCCCACGGGACGCGGGTGACGGCGAGCGTGCCGGTGGTCACCAGGATCACGGGCAGGGTCAGGGCAACGGTCTGGCCGATGCGGCGCACGAGTTGCTTCACGCACGAGAGCGTAGCGGCGTGTCGGGCTCCGGTGGCTCTCCGTTACCCCAATGAGTGACGCGTGTCCGGTTTCGTCCCCCGCCCGGGTTGACGCCGAAGGCCCCCGTCCGCTCGGACGGGGGCCTTCGTATGACGATCGGTCAGGATCAGGCGCTCAGGCGGGCACCGGTGGTGGTGTTGAAGACGTGGGTCTCGCCGCCGGTCGGGACGACGTGGACGGTCTCGCCCTTCTGCGGGATCTGACGGCCGTGCACGCGCACGACGATGTCCTTGTCCTCGCCACCGATCTTGGTGGTGCCGTAGACGAAGCCGTCCGCGCCGAGCTCCTCGACCACGTTGACGGTGACCGCGACGCCCTCGATGCCGCCCGCCGGGACGATCTCGAAGTGCTCCGGGCGGATGCCGACGGTGACGCTCTTGTCGGTGCCGGCGCCGGCCAGGTCCTCGCGGGAGATGTTGACGATCGAGCCGCCGAACTTCACGCCGCCGTCGACCAGCGGGACGTCGATCAGGTTCATCGCGGGCGAGCCGATGAAGCCGGCCACGAAGAGGTTCGCCGGGCGGTCGTACATGTTGCGCGGGCTGTCGACCTGCTGGAGCAGACCGTCCTTGAGCACCGCGACGCGGTCGCCCATGGTCATGGCCTCGACCTGGTCGTGCGTCACGTAGACGGTGGTGATGCCCAGGCGGCGCTGGAGCGAGGCGATCTGGGTGCGGGTCGAGACGCGGAGCTTGGCGTCGAGGTTCGACAGCGGCTCGTCCATCAGGAAGACCTGCGGCTCGCGGACGATCGCGCGGCCCATCGCGACGCGCTGGCGCTGACCGCCGGAGAGCGCCTTCGGCTTGCGGTCCAGGTAGTCGGTCAGGTCGAGGATCTTCGCGGCCTCTTCGACCTTGGCGCGGATCTCGCTCTTGTTGACGCCGGCGATCTTGAGCGCGAAGCCCATGTTGTCCGCGACGGTCATGTGCGGGTAGAGCGCGTAGTTCTGGAACACCATCGCGATGTCCCGGTCCTTCGGCGGCAGGTGGGTGACGTCGCGGTCGCCGATGCGGATCGCACCGCCGTTGACGTCCTCCAGGCCGGCGAGCATCCGGAGGCTGGTGGACTTGCCACAGCCGGAGGGGCCGACCAGGACGAGGAACTCGCCGTCCTCGATGTGCAGGTCCAGACCGTCGACCGACGGCTTGGTGGCACCCGGGTAGACACGGGTGGCCTTGTCGTACGTGACCGAAGCCATGCTTCTGCGCTCCTTCACCGGCAGGAACGTGCCGGACGATCCGAGTAAAGGGGTGGAGTTGTCGTCCGCCGTCCCTTGGCCAGGTGGTCTGGACCACCCGCCCCCGGACGACTTCCTGGCGACGCTACCTGCCCGATCGTCCGATTGTCAGCCCCTTCCGGCCCCCGCATCCGGCATCAATCCGATCACAGTCCCCACACCCGACCGGTACACTGCCCACTGGTGCCGCCGTGGCCTCGCCGCGGACGGTCACCGTGCCTCCTTAGCTCAGCTGGCCAGAGCACCGCTCTTGTAAAGCGGGGGTCGTCGGTTCGAACCCGACAGGGGGCTCAGCGATCCCGGTGGGGCGCAGCGGCTGTCGGCCGCTGCGCCCCACCGTCGTTCCCGGGGTCACTCCCAGGGGGTCTGGCAGGCCTCCCACATCAGGTGGCGGGCCTCTCGGCGGACGCGTCGGTGTGCGAGGGCGGGTGCAGGCGGCCCTCGAAGGAGACCGGCGTGACGCCGGAGGCTTCCCCGCCCGTGACCAGCCGGATGAGCAACTCGACGACCTGGGTGTCTGGTTGGTCGCATTCGCAGGACGTGCCCGCCCAGTCGTGCTGGTCCGCCGTGAAGGCCGTCGTCGTCGGCCCGATGTTTCGGTCCGGGAGGCGACCTACGCAACTCTGTCGTGTTTTTGCGAAACTCTGTCGACATCTTGTGGTCATCTGTCGGGCGGTGGTTACATGTGCGTGCCGCCGGTGAGTGCCGCGGCACCCCACCCACCCGTGCCCGCAGAAGGGTTCCTCCGTCATGAGCAGAGCTGGGATCGTCCACAGATCCGTCGTCGTCGCGTTGGCCGCAGGGATGGCCATGTCGCTTGCCGCGTGCGGGAGTTCAGGGGGAGGGAGCGGGGACGGCAAGGCGAGTGGGGGCGCCACGCTGGATGCGTCGGCGAAGGTGACGATCAGCGTGGACTGCCAGCCGCCGGTGACCAAGGCGGCGGAGCGCAAGCAGTGGGACGAGGACGTCGCGGCGTTCGGGAAGCTGTACCCGAACGTGACGATCAAGAGCAAGGACGCCTCGCCCTGCGAGGAGCCGGCGCCGTTCACGGCCCAGCTGAAGGGCAAGACGCAGACCGACGTCTTCTACACCTACTTCACCGACCTGCAGCAGGTGCTGGATGAGGGTGCGGCGGAGGACATCTCCGCGTACGTCAACGAGCAGACCGTCCCGGCGCTCAAGGACATCGACCCCTCGGTGCTGGCCACCCTGAAGGACGGCGGCAAGCTCTACGGCCTGCCGACCTCCAACTACAAGATGGGCCTGCTGTACAACCGCAAGCTGTTCAAGCAGGCCGGTCTGGACCCGGAGAAGCCCCCGACCACCTGGGCGGAGGTCCGGGAGGCGGCGAAGAAGATCGCCGCGCTGGGCAACGGGGTGAACGGGTACGGCGAGTACAGCGCGACCAACCAGGGCGGCTGGCACTACACCGCCGAGCTGTACGGCCTCGGCGGCTCGATGGTGAGCGAGGACGGCAAGAAGGCCGCCTTCAACACCCCCGAGGGCAAGCAGGTCCTGCAGAACCTGTACGACATGCGCTGGACCGACAACAGCATGGGTGCCGCGCAGAGCCTCAAGTGGCCCGATCTGATGACCCAGATGTCGACCGACAAGCTCGGCATGTACATCGGCGCGCCGGACGACATCACCTACATGGTGCAGACGCTCAAGGGCAACTACGACGATTACGGCATGGGCCCGATGATCGGCGGCAAGGCCGCGCTGCTCGGCGGCAACGACTACATGTTCAAGAAGGGCTCCACCCCGGAGCAGATCAAGGCCGGCATCGCCTGGATCAACTTCAAGTACCTGACCCTCGGCAAGGGCCAGTTCGACTACGCCCGGACCAAGGCCGACGGCCTGCCGGTCGGCCTGCCGCAGCCGTTCTTCTTCACCGGTGCGTCGCTGGAGGGCGACAACAAGGCCAAGGCTGCCAGCGCCACCGTGCCGGTCGCCAACTACGCGCCGTACCTGGCCGTCCAGGTGCCCGGCAAGACCGAGCCGGCCAACGCCCAGCAGATCTACAAGGTGCTGGACAACCCGGTCTCCGCCGTCCTGACCGACAAGAACGCCGACGTCGCCAAGCTGCTGGGCGAGGCCGAGGCGCAGGTCAACCAGGTCCTGGCGAGCCTGCAGTGACGCTACGTCGGGTCCGGGAGCAACTGACGGCGCACGGCTTCCTGATCGGTGCGCTGCTCTGCTTCGGCTTCTTCACCTGGTACCCGATGGTGCGGGAAGTCGTGATGAGCTTCCAGCGCACCAAGAGGGGGCGGACCACCTGGGTCGGGTGGGCCAACGTCGAACAGCTGCTCCAGGACCCGGCGTTCTGGCAAGCCTGGGGCAACACCCTGCTCTTCACCCTGCTGGCCCTGGTGCTGGGCTTCGCGATGCCGTTCTTCGTGGCCGTGCTGCTCAACGAACTGCGGCACGCCAAGGCGTACCTGAGGATCCTGGTGTACCTGCCGGTGATGATGCCACCGGTCGCCTCGGTGCTGCTCTTCAAGTACTTCTACGATCCGGACTTCGGGCTCTTCAACAGCATCCTGCGGGCCCTGCACCTGCCCACCTCGGCCTGGCTCAACTCGCCGGACACCGCGATGGTCTCGGTGGTGATCGCGGCCACCTGGATGAACATGGGCGGCGCCACGCTGATCTACCTGGCGGCCCTCCAGGGCATCCCCGGGGAGCTGTACGAGGCGGCCGAGCTGGACGGGGCCGGCATCTGGCGGCGGATCTGGCACGTGACGATCCCGCAGACCCGGCTGATCCTCTCGCTCCTGCTGCTGCTCCAGATCGTGGCCACCATGCAGGTGTTCGTGGAGCCCTTCCTGCTGACCGGGGGCAACGGACCGCAGGGCTCCACCACCACCGTGGTCTTCCTGGTCTACCAGTACGCCTTCAACTTCAACAACTACGGTGCCGCCTCCGCACTCGGGCTGATCATGCTGCTGGTGCTGGCGGGCTTCTCCGTGCTCTACGCGCGGCTGTCCCGCAAGGCGGCCGACTAGAAAGGACGCCCGGTGGCAGAGCCGCAGACCCGGACGCTGATCTCCCAGACCCAACTCGACCGTCCGCTCGGCAGGTGGCTCTACCGGGTGGTCCTGGCCGTCACCGTCATCGGCTTCACGCTGGTCTTCCTGGGCCCGCTGTACTGGCTGGTGACCGGCGGTCTGAAGTCCACCGCCGAAGTGGTGCAGAACCCGCCGACGCTCTTCCCCAGCGAGCTGCACCCGGAGACGTACGCCACGGCCTGGAGCCAACTGAGGCTCGGCAGGCTGCTGTTCAACACGCTGTACTACGCGCTGGGGGCGCTCGCCTTCCAGCTGGTGTTCGACGTGGCGGCGGCGTACGCGCTCTCCAAGCTCCGGCCGGTGCTGGGGAACGTGATCCTCGGCATGATGCTGGCCACCCTGATGATCCCGGCGGCGGTCCTCATCGTGCCGCAGTACCTGACGGTGCTTGACCTGCCGGTGCTCCACCTCAACCTGGTGAACACCCCGTGGGCGATCTGGCTGCCCACGGTGGCCAACGCCTTCAACATCTTCCTGCTGAAGCGCTTCTTCGACTCCATCCCGGCCGACCTGCTGGCGGCCGCCGCGATCGACGGGGCCGGCCCGATGCGGACCCTGGCCTCGATCGTGCTGCCGATGTCGCGGCCGATCCTCGGAGTGGTCTCCATCTTCGCCGTGGTGAACGTCTGGAAGGACTTCCTCTGGCCGATGCTGGTCCAGCCGGACCCGGCCAACCAGACGTTGAACATCGGCATCAAGTCCCTGGCCATGGGCGTGCCGCAGAACGTCATCATCGCCGCGCTGGCGATCGCCTCGCTGCCGACCATCGCCTTCTTCCTGCTCTTCCAACGCAACATCATGTCCGGGCTCACCTCGGGTGGGCTCAAAGGCTGAGGCCGGGGCCCGGGCGCCGATCCGAAAGGACCTCGATCGTGGGACAGCAATCCCCGCCCGACCGCTCCGACTGGTGGCGCGACGCGGCCATCTACCAGGTGTACCCGCGCAGCTTCGCCGACGGGAACGGCGACGGCACGGGAGACCTGGCCGGAGTCCGCGCCCGGCTGCCCTACCTGGCCGAACTCGGCGTGGACGCCGTCTGGTTCAACCCCTGGTACCCCTCGCCGATGGCGGACGGCGGCTACGACGTGGCCGACTACCGGGGCGTGGACCCGCTGTTCGGCACCCTGGAGGAGGCCGAGCTGCTGATCGCCGAGGCGCTGGAGCTCGGCATCAGGACGGTGGTGGACGTGGTGCCCAACCACGTCTCCGACCAACACCCCTGGTTCAAGGCCGCGTTGGCGGCTGGGCCGGGCAGCCCGGAGCGGGAGCTGTTCCACTTCAAGCAGGGCCGGGGCGAGCACGGGGAGATCCCGCCGAACGACTGGGTCTCCGAGTTCGGCGGCTGCCCGTGGACCAGGATCGAGGACGGCAGCTGGTACCTGCACCTGTTCGCCACCCAGCAGCCGGACCTCAACTGGGCTCATCCGCTGGTGCGTTCCGAGCACGAGGAGATCCTCCGGTTCTGGTTCGACCGCGGCGCGGCGGGCGTGCGGATCGACTCCGCCGCGCTGCTCGCCAAGGACCCGGAGCTGCCCGACTTCGTGAAGGGCACCGACCCGCACCCCTACACCGACCGGGAGGAGCTGCACGCGATCTACCGCTCCTGGCGGGCGATCGCCGACGAGTACCCCGGCACCCGGATCCTGGTCGGCGAGGTCTGGCTGCCGGACGCCGAACGGTTCGCCCGCTACCTGCGCCCGGACGAACTGCACACGGCCTTCAACTTCGACTTCCTGGCCCGCCCCTGGGACGCCGCCGCGCTGCGCGAGTCGATCGACTCCACCCTGGCCCTGCACGCGCCCGTCGGCGCGCCGGCCACCTGGGTGCTCTGCAACCACGACGTCACCCGCACCGTCACCCGCTACGGCCGCCGGGACACCCGCTTCGACTTCGCCGCCAAGCGCTGGGGCACCCCGACCGACCCGGCGCTCGGCCTGCGCCGGGCCCGGGCCGCCGCGCTGCTCTCGCTGGCCCTGCCCGGTGCGGTCTACCTGTACCAGGGCGAGGAGCTGGGCCTGCCCGAGGTGGAGAACCTGCCGCTGGACCGGCTCCAGGACCCGATGCACTTCCGCTCCGGCGGCACCGACCCCGGCCGCGACGGCTGCCGGGTGCCGCTCCCCTGGTCGGGCGACCGACCCCCGTACGGGTTCAGCCAGGATTCGACGGCCGAGCCCTGGCTCCCGCAGCCGGCCGACTGGGCCCCGCTCACCGTGGCGGCCCAGTCGGCCGACCCTGAGTCGATGCTGTCCCTCTACCGCTCCGCGTTGGAGCTGCGCCGCACCGAAGCCGCCCTGCACGGCGACAAGTTCGAGTGGCTGCCCTCGGCCGGCGAGGTGCTCGCCTTCCGCCGGGGCGACCTGCTCTGCCTGGTCAACTTCGGGGCCGAGCCGGCCCCGCTCCCGGAGCACCGCACGCTGCTGCTGGCCAGCGGCCCGCTCAGCGGCCCGGCCCTGCTCCCCACCGACACCGCGGTCTGGCTGCGCGTCGCCTGATCCGCACGTGGCGCGGACACCCTCCGCCCGGCCCGCCATCGGGCCGGGTGCCGCTCCGCCCGCCGCCCCTCCCCGGAGGCCCGGATGGCCGTCTCGGCCCGGTCGCCACCGCACGCGCAAGGTTCCCTCAACTCCTCACCCCCACCCCGTCGTCAGAGACAGAGGACCCCCGTGAGAACCAGAGCACCGATCCCCCGGCTGGTGGCCACCGCGGCCACGCTCAGCCTGCTGGCGCTGGCCGGCCCGCTCCTCCCCGGTACCGCCGTAGCCGCCGGCGGCCCCAACCTGGCCGCCGGCAAGGCGGTCTCCGCCTCCAGCACCACCGGCGGCCAGTCCGCCACCAACATCAACGACGGCAACCAGGGCACCTACTGGGAGAGCGCCAACGGCGCACTTCCGCAGTGGGTGCAGGTCGACCTCGGCAGCTCCACCTCGATCGACGAGGTGGTGCTCAAGCTCCCCGCGGGCTGGGAGAGCCGCACCGAGACGCTGGCGGTGCAGGGCAGCGCCGACGGCACCTCCTTCACCACCCTGGCCACCTCGGCCGGGTACTCCTTCGACCCGGGCGCGGGCAACACCGTCCGGATCACCTTCCCGGCCGCCACCACCCGGTACGTCCGGCTGGCGATCTCGGCCAACACCGGCTGGCCGGCCGCGCAGATCTCCGAACTGGAGGTGCACGGCTCCTCGACCACCAGCCCCAACCTGGCGCTCGGCCGGGCCTTCAGCAGCAGCGGCGTCAGCCAGACCTACGTGGCGGCCAACGCGGGCGACGGCAACCAGGCCAGCTACTGGGAGAGCGCCAACAACGCGCTCCCGCAGTGGGTGCAGGTCGACCTCGGCGCGGCCGTCGCGGTCAACCGGGCCGTGCTCAAGCTCCCGGCCGGCTGGGAGCGCCGCACCCAGACGCTCTCGGTCCAGGGCAGCACCAACGGCACCACCTTCACCGACCTCTCCGCCTCGGCCGGCCGGGTCTTCGACCCCGCCACCGGCAACGCGGTGACGGTCGACCTCGGCACCACCACCGTCCGGTACCTGCGGGTCAACGTCACCGCCAACACCGCGTGGCCGGCCGCCCAGCTCTCCGAGCTGGAGGTCTACGGGCCGAACACCGGCGACACCCAGGCGCCGTCCGCGCCCGGCACCCTGTCGTACACCCAACCCGCCTCCGGGCAGGTCAAGTTGAACTGGGGCGCGGCCACCGACAACGTCGGCGTGACCGGCTACGACGTGTACGCCAACGGCGAGCTGCTCACCAGCGTCGCCGGGAGCGTGCTGAGCTACACCGACAGCCGCCCGGACTCCGAGACGGTCTCGTACAGCGTCAAGGCCAAGGACGCGGCGGGCAACCAGTCGGCCGCGAGCAACACCGTGACCCGTGCCGGCCAGAGCGGCGACACCCAGGCGCCGTCCGCGCCCGGCACCCTGTCGTACACCCAACCGGCCTCCGGGCAGGTCAAGTTGGCCTGGGGTGCGGCCTCCGACAACGTGGGTGTGACGGGCTACGACGTGTACGCCAACGGTGCGCTCCGCGCCAGTGTCGCGGGCAACGTGCTGAGCTACACCGACAGCCGCCCGGACTCCGAGACGGTCTCGTACTACGTCAAGGCCAAGGACGCGGCGGGCAACCAGTCGGCCGCGAGCAACACGGTGCTGCGCAGCGGCACCACCGGCGGCACCAACCTGGCGGCGGGCAAGCCGATCTCGGCCTCCTCGGTGATCCACACCTTCGTCGCGGCCAACGCCAACGACAACGACGTGACCACCTACTGGGAGGCCAACGGCCAGCCCGGCACCCTGGCGGTCCAGCTCGGCTCCAACGCCTCGGTCAGCGCCGTGGTGGTCAAGCTCAACCCGGCGGCGGCCTGGTCCTCCCGGACCCAGACCATCGAGGTGCTCGGCCGGGACCAGTCGGCGAGCGGCTTCAGCTCGCTGGTGGCGGCCAAGACCTACGCCTTCGACCAGCCCTCGGGGAACACGGTGACCATCCCGGTCTCCGCCACGGCCGCCGAGGTGCAGCTGAAGTTCACCGCCAACTCCGGCTCCGGGGGCGGCCAGGTGGCCGAGTTCCAGGTGATCGGCACCCCCGCGCCCAACCCGGACCTGACCGTCACCGCCACCTCGGCCAGCCCGGCCAACCCGGTGGAGACCGACGCCGTCACGCTCTCCGCCACGGTGCAGAACGCCGGCAACCTGGCCGCCCCGGCCAGCTCGGTCAACCTCTACCTCGGCTCCACCAAGGTCGGCACCGCCCAGGTCGGCGCGCTGGCCGCCGGTGCCTCCACCACCGTGCAGGTCAACGCCGGGGTGCAGAACGCCGGCAGCTACCAGCTCTCCGCCAAGGTCGACGAGGCCAACGCGGTGATCGAGCGGGACGAGACCAACAACTCCTTCACCGCGGCCGCCCCGCTGGTGGTCAGCCAGGTGGCCAGCTCCGACCTGCTCGCCTCCCCGGTCAGCTGGTCGCCGTCCAACCCGGCGGCCGGAAACGTCGTCAACTTCTCGGTGGCGGTGAAGAACCAGGGCACGGTGGCCTCGGCCGGCGGCGCCCACGCCATCACCCTCACCGTGGCCGACGCGAGCGGCGCGGTGGTGAAGACCCTGACCGGTGCCTACACCGGTGCCATCGCGGCCGGTGCCACCGCGGCCCCGGTGAACCTGGGCAGCTGGACGGCGGGCAACGGCAAGTACACCGTGAAGACGGTGATCGCCGACGACGCCAACGAGCTCCCGGTGAAGCGGGCCAACAACACCGACACCCAGTCCCTCTACGTCGGCCGCGGCGCCAACATGCCGTACGACACCTACGAGGCCGAGGACGGCGTGCTGGCCGGCGGCGCGGCCCTGGTCGGGCCCAACCGGGTGGTCGGCGACCTGGCCGGCGAGGCCAGCGGCCGCCGCGCGGTGACGCTCAACTCCACCGGTGCGTCCGTGGAGTTCACCACCAAGGCGCCCACCAACACCCTGGTCACCCGGTTCTCCATCCCGGACGCGGCCGGCGGCGACGGCATCAACTCCACGCTCAGCGTCTACGTCAACGGGTCCTTCCTGAAGACCATCGACCTGACCTCCAAGTACGCCTGGCTGTACGGCAGCGAGACCGCCCCGGGCAACTCGCCGGGCGCCGGCGGCCCGCGGCACATCTACGACGAGGCCAACGTCCTGCTCGGCACCACCGTCCCGGCGGGCAGCAAGATCAAGCTCCAGAAGGACGCGGGGAACACCTCGCAGTACGCGATCGACTTCGTCAGCCTGGAGCAGGCCACGGCCGTCGCCAACCCGGACCCGGCGAAGTACGCCGTCCCGGCCGGCTTCACCCACCAGGACGTGCAGAACGCCCTGGACAAGGTCCGGATGGACACCACCGGAACGCTGGTCGGCGTCTACCTGCCGGCCGGTGACTACCAGACCGCGAGCAAGTTCCAGGTCTACGGCAAGGCCGTGAAGGTGGTCGGCGCGGGCCCGTGGTTCACCCGCTTCCGGGCGCCGGACACCCAGTCCAACACCGACGTCGGCTTCCGGGCCGAGGCGACCGCCAACGGTTCCTCCTTCACCGGCTTCGCCTACTTCGGCAACTACACCTCGCGGATCGACGGCCCCGGCAAGGTCTTCGACTTCGCCAACGTCGCCAACATGGTGATCGACAACATCTGGGTCGAGCACATGGTCTGCCTCTACTGGGGCGCCAACACCGACAACATGGTCATCAAGAACTCCCGGATCCGCGACACCTTCGCGGACGGGATCAACATGACCAACGGCTCCACCGACAACCTGATCACCAACATCGAGGCCCGGGCCACCGGCGACGACTCCTTCGCGCTGTTCTCCGCGATCGACGCGGGCGGCGCGGACGAGAAGAACAACGTCTTCGAGAACCTGACCTCGATCCTCACCTGGCGGGCGGCCGGCGTCGCGGTCTACGGCGGCTACGCCAACACCTTCCGCAACATCCACATCGCCGACACCCTGGTCTACTCGGGCATCACCATCAGCTCGCTGGACTTCGGGTACCCGATGAACGGCTTCGGCACCGACCCGACCAACCTGCAGAACATCTCCATCGTCCGGGCCGGCGGCCACTTCTGGGGCTCGCAGACCTTCCCGGGCATCTGGGTCTTCTCGGCCTCGAAGGTCTTCCAGGGCATCCGGGTGAGCGACGTGGACATCGTCGACCCGACCTACCACGGCATCATGTTCCAGACCAACTACTCCGGCGGTCAGCCGCAGTTCCCGGTCAAGGACACGGTGTTCAGCAACATCTCGATCACCGGGGCGAAGAAGAGCGGTGACGCCTACGACGCCAAGTCCGGCTTCGGGATCTGGGCCAACGAGGCGGCCGAGGCCGGCCAGGGCCCGGCGGTCGGGTCGGTGGTCTTCAACAACCTGCGGATGAGCGGCAACGCGCAGGACATCAAGAACACCACCTCCACCTTCACCATCACCGTGAACCCGTAACCCCTCCAGGTCCCATCCCTCCGAGAGCAGCTGCTGCCCCGGGCGCCCCTGACGCGCCCGGGGCAGCAGCGCAAGAAGGCGCAAACGGCTTGCGAAGGACGACGTACACTCCCATCATGACGCGACGACTCGCCCAGGTGGCGCAGAAGGTCGGGGTCAGCGAGGCCACCGTCAGCCGGGTGCTGAACGAGAAGCCCGGCGTCTCGGACGCCACCCGGCAGGCCGTGCTGACCGCACTCGACGTGCTCGGCTACGAGCGTCCCACCCAACTCCGCGGCGAGCGCGCCCGGTTGGTCGGCCTGGTGATGCCCGAGCTGCAGAACCCGATCTTCCCGGCCTTCGCCGAGGCGGTCGGCGGCGCGCTGGCCGGCCAGGGCTTCACTCCCGTGCTCTGCACCCAGACCGCCGGCGGCGTCTCCGAGGCCGACTACGTGGACCTGCTGCTGGCGCAGCAGGTCTCCGGCGTGGTCTTCTTCGGCGGCCTCTACGCCCAGGGCGACGCCCCGCACGACCACTACGACCGCCTCGCCGAGCGCAGCCTGCCCACCGTGCTGCTGAACGCCGCCATCGATGGCCTGGACTTCGCGCGGGTCTCCTGCGACGACGCGGTGGCCGTGGAGCAGTCCATCGGCCACCTCAAGCAGCTCGGCCACCGCAAGCTCGGCCTGGTGCTCGGCCCGGCCGACCACGTGCCGTCCCGGCGCAAGCTGGACGCGGCCCGGGCCGCCGCCGCGAAGGCGGGCCTGGAGCTGCCGGACAGTCAGGTCGAGCGGGCGCTGTTCACCCTGGAGGGCGGCCAGGCGGCCACCACCCGGCTGCTCAAGCAGGGCGTCACCGGCGTGATCTGCGCCTCCGACCCGCTGGCCCTGGGCGCCGTCCGGGCGGCCCGCCGGGCCGGGCTCTCGGTGCCGGACGACCTCTCGGTCATCGGCTACGACGACTCCTCCTTCATGACCTGCACCGACCCGCCGCTGACCACCGTCCGCCAGCCCATCGAGGCGATGGGCCGGGCCGCCGTCGACCTGCTGGTCGGCGAGATCGGCGGCGCGAAGATCACCCACGACGAGCTGCTCTTCGAGCCCGAGCTGGTGGTCCGCGGGTCCACCGCGCCGCCGCGCGAGCGTTCCTGAGCGCAGCACTGAGCCCCCTGCGGTCCGCCGACCGCAGGGGGCTCAGTGCTGTGCCGGTTAGAGGACCGTCAGCTCGGAGAGCTGGGCGGCGGGCCAGGCGGTGTTGGCGGTGAAGGTCAGCCGCAGGTGGCGGGCGGTGGTGGACGGGAAGGTGATCGTCCCGGTCGGGGCGATCGCCACGCTCTGGGCGGCGGCCAGCTGGGTCCAGTTCACGCCGTCGGCCGAGCCCTGCACGGCGACCGTCTCGTTCCGGGCGCCCCAGGTGGGGGGCAGGGCGAGGCGCAGGCCGGTGGTGGCGGTGGTGGCGCAGCGGTCGAGGGTGAAGGTCTGCGGGAAGGCGTTGTTGGCGCTCTCCCAGTAGCTGGCCTGGTTGCCGTCGATCGCGTTGGCGGCGGTGTAGGTCTGGGTGGAGCTGCTCGCGGTGGCGCTCGGCGTGCAGGCGGGCGGGGTCGGGGTGGGAGTCGGGGTCGGGGTCGGCGTGGGGGTGGGCGTGGTGGTCGGGGTCGCACCGGTCAGCACGGTCAGCTCGGAGAGCTGGGCGGCCGGCCAGGCGGTGTTGGCGGTGAAGGTCAGCCGCAGGTAACGGGCGGTGGCCGACGGGAAGGTGACCTCACCCTGAGGGGCGATCACCACGCCGCGGGCGGAGGCGAGTTCGGTCCAGGCGGCGCCGTCCGCGGAGCCCTGGACGGAGACCGTCTCGGTGCGGGACTCCCAGCCGGAGGGCAGGGCGAGGCGGACGCCGGTGACGGCCGAGGCGGTGCACCTGTCCAGGGTGAAGGTCTGCGGGAAGGCGTTGTTGGCGCTCTCCCAGTAGGTCGAGGTGTTGCCGTCGACCGCGTTGGCGGGGCCGTAGTTCTGGTTGGTGCTGCTGGCGGTCGCACCCGGGGTGCAGGCCGGCGGGGTGGTGGGGGAGGGGGACGGCGACGGAGTGGGGGTCGGGGTGGGCGTCGGGGTCGGGGTCGGCGTCGGGGTCGGGTTGGTCCCGTTGGACGGGCGGCCGCCGTAGGTGAACTGCGGGTTCGGCCAGACACCGGTGCAGGTCGAGCCGGTGAGGCCGGAGTTGCCGCCGCCGTCGGTGATCTGGAAACCGGTGCCGACGCAGTTGTGGATCGGGGTGGGCGCCTGCGCGATGTTCCGGGCCGTCACGTTGGTGAACCGCATCGAGGAGTTGGCCTGTGCCTGGACGGCGTAGGTGCCGGCGCCGTCGATGGTGACGTTGGTGAAGCTGATGCCGTTGGAGGGGCCCTCGATGGTCTGGATCGCCTCGTAGGAGCTGTCCAGGATGTCGGTGTCCGAGATGGCGATGGTGGCGCCGGAGATCGGTTCGTTGAGGCCGCTGAACCAGACCGCGCCGACGCCGAAGTTCCAGTTGTAGTCGCTGTTGCCGGTCCGGATCAGGGTGTTGCGGGCGGCGGTGATGGTGCCCGCCACGGCGGTGCCGTTGCCGGAGGTGACGCCGGGGTACCGGTTGGCGATGTGCAGGCCGCCGCCGTTGGAGATGGTGTCGGCCATCACGTTGTCGGAGATGGTCCAGTCCTTGCCGCCGTACGTGACGATGTTGTTGGCCAGGATCGGCAGCACCACGGTGTTGTGGGTGAAGCTGTCGCCGACGTTGGGCACCCGCTCCGGCCAGGAGGCCAGGCCGTCGTCGCCGGTGTTGCGGACGAAGGTGTTGGTGACGCTCGAATTGGTCACGCCGGTGTGGAAGTTGACCCCGTCGGCGGTCTGGTCGAGGATCCGGCTGTTCTTGATGGTGAAGCGGTCCATCGGACCGTCCATCCAGGCGGCCACCTTGGTGTGCTGGATCCACAGGTTGTCGACGGTGGAGTTGCTCATCGCCCCGCCGATGGCGTTCACCTGGTCGTCGTCGATCCGCTCGCGGACGTCGCCGATGATGGCGAAGTCCTTGAGGGTGACGTTGCGGCTCGGCCCGTTGGCCTCGTGCGGGCGGACCGCGCCGCCGTAGCCGCCGCCCGGGACGTACTTGCCGTAGATGCCGGCCGCCCGGTTGCGGTTGATCGGGTCGCGCCCGCCGAGCACGGAGTACCAGGGCCCGGCCCCGGCCAGCGTGACGCCGTCCACCACCACGTGGTCGTAGAGGGTGAAGGTGCCGGTCGGGATCCAGACGGTCTTGCCCTGGGCCTGGCCCGCGTTGACGGCGGACTGGAACTTGGCGGTGGAGTCGGTGGCCCCGCTCGGGTCGGCGCCGAAGTCGGCCACCACGTCGAGCGCGCCCGCCGGCTTGGTCTTCGCCGGGCCGACCTGCTCGAAGTCGGCCAGGTCGATGGTGAAGCTGGGCGACTGCGCGGTGGAGGAGACCTGCAGCCGGACCTTGGTGCCGGTCGGCAGCAGCGAGCCGAACATGGTCCGGGTCTCGTCGTAGAAGTGGTGCGGGTTGGTGTCGCCGGGGTTGTTGTTGAACGGGTAACCCCCGTAGTACCAGCCGTACTTGGAGGTCACCGGGAGGTCCTTGAGCTTGCTGCCGTTGACCAGCAGGTCGATCGAGGCGTCCCGGCCCCGGCCGTCGGCCGAGTCCGGCAGGGAGTACCGGAAGCTCATCGCGTCGGCGGGGGCGGCGAGGGTGAACTCCACGTACTGGCCGGGCGAGTTGAGCGTCACGGCCTGGCGGCCGGAGGCCTCCGAGGGGAGCGTGCCGTAGCGCCGCTCCGGGCCGATCACGGTGCCGTTGGTGGCCGCGAACTCGGCCTCCTGCTCCTTGAACGGGACGGTCGCGCCCCGGCCGGGAACGTCGAGCGGGGAGAGGGTGGGGACGGCGGCCGCGTGCGCGGGGGCCGCGGTGACGGCGAGCAGGGCGCCGGTGGAGAGCGCGGCCGCCGTGAGGACGGCGACCGGCCCGCGAAGGCGGCGGACGGTGGGTGGCTGCATGAGGGGGCCTCGCTGGGTCGTGGGTGGGGGACGACGGCCGAGCGAGGGAGAGACTAGGCGTGACGCTGCATGAAGTCCATGGAAACGTGCAAAATCTCGACAGGTAGGGCGCAAGTCTGTCGGCTGTGGCGTTGTGCGACGCCGGAGCGGCGGATTGACCTTGACGTAGCGGCAAGGTGTGTCATGGAGCCATGCGAATCGGCGAACTGGCCGCCCTGGTCGGGGTCTCCACCCGGACGGTGCGGCACTACCACCACCAGGGCCTGCTGCCCGAGCCCGAGCGGCGGGCCAACGGCTACCGCGAGTACGGCCTGCGGGACGCCGTCGAGCTGGCCCGGGTGCGCCGGCTGGCCGAGCTGGGCCTCTCCCTGGATGAGATCCGGGACGTGCTGGCCGACGATCGCGGGCGCGAACTGCGAGAGGTGCTGGCCGAGTTGGACCGGGACCTGGCCCGCCAGCAGCAGGCCATCGCCGACCGCAGGGCCCGGCTGGCCGCCCTGCTGGCCCAGGAGGAGCTGCACCCGGACAGCGCCGTCGACCCCGAGCTCGCCGAGGTGCTGGCCGCGCTCCCCGTCGAGGGCTCGCCCTTCGCCGCACTGGACCGCGACGTGTTCGCCCTGGTCCACACCGCCGGCGGGCCCGAGCAGCGGGCCGAACTCCTCGACATGATCCGCCCGTTGGCCGGGAACGCCGACCTGCTCCCGCTCTACCGGCGCCTCGACGCGCTGGCCGGCGCGGCACCGGACGACCCGGAGGTCGACCGGCTGGCCGAGGAGCTGGTGGCGCACCTGCCACCGGTGATGGCCGAGCTGATGGCCGGCCGCACCCCGGGCGAGGAGCTGCCGACCGGGCTGGCGGAAGAACTGGCGCCCGCCCAACTGGCCGTGATCCGACGGCTGTTCGCACTCCTGGGAGGAGAGGGCTGATGGACGGCGTCGAGACGGGTACCGGGACCGGGGCCGAGGGGGGTGCGCAGGAGGGCGGGCGTGCCGGTGCGCTGCGCGTGCTGCGCCGGCTGGCCCTGTTCGACCTCCGGGGGATGCAGAGCCTCTGGCTGCTCGCCCGGCGCCGCCGGCACGGCGTCCCGCCGGGCGCCACCGCCGTCCCCTACGAGCGGGAGGAGCGAGGGACGCTGCTGGTCCTGCTCTTCGTGGTGGTGGTCGAGGGCGTCGCCACCGAGCTGCTGCTGCGCGGCGTCGGCGCCCCGGAGTGGCTGCGCGGGCTGCTCCTGGTGCTGGACGTCTACGGGGTGCTCGCCGTGGTGGCGATCGGCGCGGCCCGGGTCACCCGGCCGCACGTGGTCTCCGGCACCGAGCTGCGGATCCGCTCCGGCGCCTTCTTCGACCTGCGCGTCCCGCTCGCCCTGGTCTCCGCCGTCCGGACCGAACGGAACTTCAACGAGGAGAAGGCGGTGAGCGTGGCCGACGGCCGCTGCGCGGTCTCGGCCGGCTCGCGGACCAACCTGGTGGTCGAGCTCGCGGCCCCGGTGACCGTCACCCGCCCGCTCGGCCGGCTCGCCGAGGCGCACCGGATCCACTTCTTCGCCGACGACCCGGTGGCGGCCGCCGCCGCCCTCCGTGCCCAGCTCGGCCCGGCGGCTCCGACCGCCCGGCCCGCCGGCCGCTGACGCCCTCACCGCGATCCCCGGGTTCTTCGAGGCATCCCGGGCGCCGTCCCGGTGACGGGGTGTCAGGCGGGGCCGCGGGGGCGGCGGGGCCGCCGCCTACGATGGGCGGCATGTACGCCTTCCTCCCGGCCGCGGTCTTCTTCCTGGCCTTCTGCGCCAGCGTCTGGCAGGACCGGAGGCGGTTCCGCAACGCGGTGCTGCTCGGGCTGACCCTGACCAGCCTGACCGCCGCCCTGCTCGCCCAGGCCCGGCACCTGCCGGAGACACCGGCGATGATCGTCTACGCGGCGGTGCTGCTGGTGCCCGCGCTCGGGGTGCTGGTGCTCGGGGCGGCCCTCGTCCTCAACGGCGTCACCGTGATCCGGAGGGAGGGCGCCCGGCCGGCCACCGTGCTCTCGCTGCTGCTCGGGCTGGCCATCTACGGGACGGTCGTCCTGGTGCTGCTGGCCGGACGGCCGAACGCCTCCTCCGGCTACCTGGCCTTCGTGGTCGCGGTGCTGCTGCTCTCGGCCTACCTCTCCTTCCTCTGCCTCTCGTTCCTCGGCTACTCCTGGCTCTACGGCCGGATCCCCGCCCGGGGAGAGCTGGACTTCGTGGTGGTGCTCGGCGCCGGTCTGATCGACGGGGAGCGGGTGCCGCCGCTGCTGGCCGCCCGGCTGCGGCGCGGTCTGGCCGTCCACGACCGGCAGGTGGCGAAGGGGCGGCCGGCCCCGGTGCTGCTCGCCTCCGGCGGGAAGGGCACGGACGAGAAGGTCCCGGAGTCCACCGCGATGGCCCGGTGGCTGGTCGAGAACGGCGCTCCGCCCGAGCGGGTGTGGGAGGAGGACCGCTCGCGGACCACCGAGGAGAACCTGGTCTTCAGTCAGAAGATCATGAGCGAGGCGGTGCCCGGCTACCGCTGCGTGGTGGTGACCAACAACTTCCACGCCTACCGGGCCGCGATGCTGGCCCGCCGGGCCGGGGTCAACGGCCAGGTGCGCGGCGCCCCGACCGCCGGCTACTACCTGCCGAGCGCCACCATCCGCGAGTTCGTCGCGGTGTTCTGGGAGCACAAGGTGGTCAACCTGGTGATCTGCGCGCTGCTGGCCGGCATGGCCCTGGGGGCCTTCCTGCTCGACGCGCTCTACCGGTAGCGGGGCGGGCCCGGACCGTCAGTGCCGGTTGCCCAGGGCGAAGAGCAGGATCACGAACCCGGCGAACAGGTGGGTCCCGGCGATGTAGAAACTGGCCCGCAGCCACATCTGCTTGCGGCGGCTCTTCTCGTCCTGGACGGCGGCGCTGCGCACGGCCTGGCTCATCGCTGGGTGCTCCCTCCGTGGTGGCCGGCCGGTCTGCCGACGCGGCTCAGATACCGAGTGTACGGGCGCGCAGTTCGGCCCTTCCGAGCACGCGGTGGACGTCCGCGAGCCTCGTACCAGGGGAGTCGTTGAACTCGTCGGGCGAGCTGACGCAGTGTCCGTCGGAGTGCAGCACCTCCATCACCTGGACCCGTCCGCGCCGCGCCTCGACCGCCGTGCCGAAGCCGTGCGCGAGCACCGCCGCCTGCGCGCCGAGCAGGCAGACCCGGCCGCGGGCGTCCCACATGGTGCCCTGCACCCAGCCGGCGGTGGTCAGGTAACGGGAGGTCAGGGCGAGGTGGTCGGCGACGCTGACGGGGGTCGGCCGCGCGGTCCTGCGGAGCAGGCGGTCCAGCAGGGTGGGGGCGGGGAGCGGGAAGCCCGTGTGCCAGGGGCGCAGCACGCTGCCGAGCGGGCAGACGCGGGGGACGGCGAGGCGGACGGGTGCGGGGAGCGAGTGGAGGTAGGCCTCGATCTCGGTGATCAGGGCGGAGCCGTCGGCGGTGAGCATCGGCGGTGGGGTGAGGAGTGGGGCGAGGACCGGCATGCGGCTGCTCCTTATGTACCGATTTGGTGGCCTTTCTCTTGATACCTGAGCGGGTACGGGGAGGCGGCCGCCGACGCGCGGGAAGGGCGTGGGGACCCGGCGTACGGTGGGAGGCGGGGGTCTGCACCGAGGAGGACGCCATGCCTGGTTCCGTCACCATCGGACACACCGATGCACTGGTGATGCTCAGCCACGACGACGCCGCGCGCCTGGCGCGCACCCTGCGGGCGCTCTCCGAGGGCCGGCCGGCGCCTGCCGCGGAGGAAGGGGAGGAGGCACAGGCCCGGTGGTCCCGCCGACTGGCCGACTACCTGGACCGGCACCTCTGACGGAGCCCGGACCTCTGACGGAGCCCGGACCTCCGACGGAGCCCGGACCTCCGACGAAGCCGGGACGCGGCGGGATCCGGGCGGGTAGCGTGCGGGCATGTCGATCTCGTGGGTGACCGTCCCGACGCCGCTGCCGAGCGGGCCCGTGCGGCTGGCCGTCACCGACCAGGGGGTGGCGGCGGTCTCGTACCACGGCGACACCGTGGCGGGACTGCCCGCCGGACTGCCGGAGTGCACGGACGAGCAGCGGGTGGCGCTGGTGCGCTCCCGGGTCGACGAGTACTTCGCGGGGAACCGGCGGGACCTGGAGCTGCCGCTGGACTGGCGCTTCGCCACCGGCCCGCACCGGGTGGTGCTGGAGACGCTCAAGCGCGAGGTCCCGTTCGGGAAGACCGTCACCTACGGCGAACTCGCCGCCCGCAGCGGGGCCTTCGATGAGCTGGACGAGGGCGACTGGGCGGCCGCCCGCACCGTCGGCAAGATGATGGGGGCCAACCCGCTCTGCCTGCTGGTGCCCTGCCACCGGGTGGTGGCCTCGGACGGGATCGGCGGTTTCGGCGGCGGCCAGGTCGGCGTGGAGGTGAAGCGCTGGCTGCTCACCCTGGAGGGCGTGCTCCCGCCGACCCTGGACTGGAGCGGCCCGACCTGACCGGAGGCCGGGCCCGCGGCCGTCAGGCCATCGCCACCAGCCGCGGCACCGGGGCGGCGGTGGCCGCCACGGCGGGAGCGGGAGCGGCTGCGGGCAGCACCGGCTGGACCGAGGAGACCAGCGCGTAGTCGGTGCCCAGCAGATCCTCGACCAGCGGCAGCACCGGGCTGGCGCCGAGCGCGAGCTGTACGGCGGCCAGCGGCAGGTTGAGCCCGCACAGCCGCAGCTGGTGCAGCCCGCCGGAGGGCCGGGTGTTGATGTCCAGCAGGACCGGCGTGCCGCGGTAGTGGCGGAACTGCACGTTGGAGAGGTACGACAGGCCGAAGGTCTCCACCAGCCGGCGGGCCGGCTCCAGGTAGGCCGGGTCGGTGGTGAAGCCCCGGCGGCGGCCGGTCTTGGTGCGGCCGACGGCGGCCAGCAGGCGGCCGTCCTGGTCGGCCAGGCAGTCCACCGAGACCTCGGGGCCCGCCAGGTAGGGCATCACCAGCAGGTCCACCGAGCCGGGTGCGGCGGCCAGCGCGCCGGCCAGCTGGTCCAGCTGGACGCTGCCGCTCGGCCAGCCGTTCAACTGCCGCAGGCTGAACGGCTCCCGGGTGATGGTGCGGAAGCCCTCGCCGCCCGCCCCGCTGGCCGGCTTGAGGCAGGGCTGCTCGCCCAGCTCCTCCAACTCGGCGACGGCGGCCAGGAGTTCACCGGCCGTCCGGACGCGGTACCAGGGCGGCACCGGGAGGCTGGCGGCGGCCATCGCGACGTAGCCGTCCACCTTGTCGGCGAAGGTGGCTATGCCCTCGGCGGGCGGGCAGACCAGGGCGGTGCCCAGCGCGGCGAACTCCGCGCGGTGTCGGGCCACCACCTCCTGGTGCAGCCGGGGCAGGAAGACGTCGATCCGGTGCCGGTCGCAGAAGTCCAGTGCGAACTCCAGGTACGCCTCCGGGGTCAGGCCGTCCGGCTCCGGCAGGCCGTGGTCGGCGGCGGCCAGCACAGGGGAGTCGGTGTCCACGTGGGTGGCGAAGACCTCGACCGGGGCGGCCCGGAGCAGGTCGATGAAGAAGACGTTCTCGGCGTAGGTGCGGTTCAGCCAGACGCGGACGGGGGCGCTCACGGAGGTCTCCCGGGGAGAGGGCGCGACAAGAGGGCACGGCGAAGCGGAGGGGTGGGGCAGGAGGGCACGGCAAAGGGAGAGGGCGTCCGCGCAGGAGTGGCCAGAACGGCCATCGGTCGCGCCCTTGTGGTGGCACCTTAGCGCCCCGTTCGAAGCGGGTGAACGGGGGGTGGCAGCCGATCCGTGACGCGCGTCGACCCGGGAGCGGACGGAGGGTCAAAAGCCCTGCCGGGGAGGGGTGCTGGGGCGCGTCGGCGAAGGTTACCGGCAGGTGAAATCTTCCGGGGACGGCGTGGACGGGGGCGCGCGGAGCACAGCGGTGGTGCCGAAGGGGCTCGAACGCCTGAACTGTCATCAGTTCGGGTGAGTCGGCCCGCCGGACCGGACCGTGGGCGTCCGATCGCGCAGCACCATGGGGTGCCACCACGTCCACGTTCGTCGTGCCCGCGGAAGGGTCGCAGATGACCACCGAGATCCAGCAGGGAATCCCCGCCGCGCGCGGGGCGGATCAGGCGCGCTCCAGCCTCGGCACCGAGGCGGCGCGCACCCTCGCCAGCACCACCAAGTCCGCCCCCCAGATGCAGGAGATCACCGACCGCTGGCTGCTCAGGGCACTGCCCTGGGTGGAGGTCCAGGCCGGGACCTACCGGGTGAACCGGCGGCTGACGTACCTGGCCGGCCGCGGCCGGGTCGCCTTCGAGCAGGCCGGGGCCGCCGTCCGGCTGGTGCCGCCCTCGCTGCGCGAACTCCCGGCGCTGCGGGGCTTCCCGGAGGACGGGCCGCTGGCCGAGCTGGCCGACCGCTGCGTGCAGCGCCGGGTCGAGCCCGGCGAGGTGCTGGCCGAGGCCGGCCGACCGGTCACCGAGGTGCTGCTGGTCGCGCACGGCAAGCTTCGGCGGACCGGCACCGGCAGGTACGGCGAGACCACCGCGCTCGGCGGAGCCGCCGACGGCGACCCGGTCGGCGACGAGGCGCTGGCCCAGGACGAGCCGCACTGGCCCTACACGGTGACCGCCACCACGGCCGGCACCGTGCTGGCGCTCCCGCTGGACGCCTTCCGGCAGCTGGCCGAGCGCTCGGCCGGGCTGCGCGAGCAGCTGCGCGCCCACCGCGAGGCGGCGGCCCGGCCGGTCAACAAGCGCGGTGAGGCCGCCATCGAGCTGGCCGCCGGACACTCCGGCGAGCCGGTCATCCCCACCACCTTCGTGGACTACGAACTCCGGCCCCGCGAGTACGAGTTGAGCGTGGCCCAGACGGTTCTGCGGGTGCACACCAGGGTCGCAGACCTCTACAACCAGCCGATGAACCAGACCGAGCACCAGCTCCGCCTCACCATCGAGGCGCTGCGCGAGCGCCAGGAGCACGAGCTGGTCAACAACCCGGAGTTCGGCCTGCTGGCCAACGTGGCGCACGAGCAGCGGATCTCCACCCGCTCCGGCCCGCCCACCCCCGACGACATGGACGACCTGCTCAGCCGCCGCCGGGGCACCAGGTTCTACCTGGCCCACCCGAGGGCGATCGCCGCGATCGGCCGCGAGGCCAACCGGCGCGGGCTGTACCCGGCGGCCCGGGAGAAGGACGGCACGCTGCTGACCACCTGGCGCGGGGTGCCGATCCTGCCCTGCGACAAGATCCCGGTCAGCCCGCAGCAGACCACCTCGATCCTGGCCATGCGGGTGGGCGAGAAGGAGCAGGGCGTGATCGGCCTGCGGCAGACCGGGATCCCGGACGAGGTCGAGCCCGGGCTGAACGTGCGCTTCATGGGGATCGGCGAGAAGGCGATCGTCTCCTACCTGGTCAGCACCTACTACTCCGCGGCCGTCCTGGTCCCGGACGCCGTCGGCGTCCTGGAGAACGTCGACGTGGCGCACCGCGGCTAGCCGCCGGCCGCCGGCCGGTGGTTCGGCGGCTCCGTTCGTACGAGGCAACCGACAGAGTTGGGGGAGGGCACGATGGGGATCTTCGCGCTGGAGCGGAACGGGACGGGGAGCGGGACGGGGAACGGAAGCGCCGGCGGCAGCCAGGAGGGCTCCGAGGCCGCCGAACTGCTGGCCCGCTCCCGGGCGGTGGTGGACCCGGCGCTGCGCGCCGCGATCGGCTCGATGCCGGACTCGATGCGGCTGGTGTCCGGCTACCACTTCGGCTGGTGGGAGGCGGACGGCACGCCCTCCGACACCGGCTCGGGCAAGGCGATCCGCCCGGCCCTGGTGCTCGCCGCCCTCCAGGCGGTCGGCGGCACCGACCCGGCGGTCGCCGTGCGGGCCGCCGCGGCGGTGGAGCTGGTGCACAACTTCACCCTGTTGCACGACGACGTGATCGACCGCGACCTGACCAGACGTCACCGGGCCACCGCCTGGCGCGCCTTCGGCATCACCGAGGCGATCCTCGCCGGCGACGCGATGCACTCGCTGGCCCTGCGGGTGCTGGCCGAGGACGGCCACCCGGCCGCCCCGGCGGCGATCCGGCGGCTGGCCGACTGCGTGGTCGAGCTGTGCGCCGGTCAGCAGGCCGACTGCGCCTTCGAGCAGCGCACCGACGTGACGCTCGCCGAGTGCCTGGAGATGGCCGAGGCGAAGACCGGCGCGCTGCTCGGCTGCGCCGGTGCGGTCGGCGCGCTGTACGGCGGAGGCGGTGAGCAGGCGGCCGAGGCGCTGGACGCCTTCGGCCGCGAGATCGGCCTGGCCTTCCAGCTGATCGACGACCTGATCGGCATCTGGGGCGACCCGGCCGTCACCGGCAAGCCGGTCGGCGCCGACCTGGCGGCCCGCAAGAAGTCGCTGCCCGTGGTCTTCGCCCTCGGCTCCGGCACCGAGGCGGGCGCCCGGCTGGCCGAACTCTACGCGGTGGAGCGCGCGTTGACGGAGGAGGAGCTGGCCGAGGCGGCGGACGCGGTGGACCGGGCCGGCGGCCGCGCCTGGGCCCAGGGCGAGTCCTGCGAACGGATGGCCGCCGCCATCGGCCACCTGGCCGACGCGGTGCCCGACCCGTCGGCCGCCGACGACCTGCTCGCCCTCGCCGAACTGGTGACGCGGCGCTCGTTCTGACTCCTGCGGGGGCGCGGGGTTGGTGGTCACCCCGGGGGCGCGGGGCTGTGCTGATGTGCGGCTCCGCCGCGTGGGCGCGCGGTTGGTGGTCACCCCGGGGGCGCGAGGCTGTGCTGATGTACGGCTCCGCCGCGTGGGCGCGCGGTTGGTGGTTACCCCGGGGGCGCGGGGCTGTGCTGATGTGCGGCTCCGCCGCGTGGGCGCGCGGTTGGTGGTTACCCCGGGGGCGCGAGGAACTGCGCGCGGCGGTAGGCGATGACCCGTGTGCCGGGTACGGACAGCCACTTGCAAGCGAAGGTCCGTGCCCGGCACACGGGTCGTTTCCTTCCGTCCCGCGCAGTTCCCCGCGCCCCCGGCCTCACCTTCTGTCGCACCCCGGCCTTGCCTCCTGCCGCGCCGAGCCTCACCTCCTGCCGAGCCCGGCCCGCGCCGAGCCTCACCTCCTGCCGTGCCCGGCCCGGGCCCGGCCTCGCGTGCCGCCGTGCCGGGGGCGGGTCGGGCGCATAGCATCCGGACCGTACGGTTCATGACGGTATGTCCGGAAGCGGGGAGCGCGGCGGCATGGGCAATCCGGCACTGGTTGACCCCGGGACGGTCCGGCGGACGGCGGCCGAGGCCTGGAGCTGGGGGCACTCCCTGGTGGAGGGCTACCGCCTGCTCTACCCGGAGGTGCTGGACGAGGCCGACCCGGGCCACGTCGGCGGCTTCGGCCGGTTCGGTCGCCACCGTCCGGAGGAGGACGGTGGCCCGTACTCCCGGGCCTGGCTCGACCTGCGGACCGAGCCCTGGGTCCTGGAGCTCCCGGCGGCCGGCCCCGCGGTCTCGGCCACCGTGCAGGAGTTGGACTCCTCGCTGATCGGCACCCTCACCTGCGGCGCCCGCCCCGCCCGCTACCTGATCGCCGCCGCCCCGTCCGACCTGCGGTCCACCGACGGGGTGCCGTACGCCGACGAGCCGTTCGAAGGCGTGCTGCGCGCCGACGGGCGGTTGGTCCGGGTCACCGTCCGGGCCGGCGAGCCCTGCGGGGGAGGGGTGCTCCTGCTGCCGCTCAGTGCTCACCACGGCGAGCCTCCGGCCGCCCCGCCGGAGCCGGTGTGGCCGGTCTGGCGGGACGAACTGCTCAGCGGCCCGGACTACTTCGTGCTGCTGGACTTCCTGCTCGGCTTCCTCCCGCTCCCGCCCGATCCGGCGGCCCGCCCGGCCGAGCGCGACCTGCGCCGGAGGCTGGCCGAACTCGGCATCGGCGGAGGGGACTTCGAGCCCGCCGTGCTGCCGGTCGAGCTGCGCGAGGAGATGCTCGCCGGACTCCACGACGGCCACCCGACGGCGCAGCCGCCCGGCTGACGGGCCGGCTGACAGGCCGGCCGTCTCCGCGGCTCAGGCGGCCGGGCCCGGGGTCACCGTCGGCGACGGGGTGTCGGACGGGGAGGACGTGGGGCTCGGGTCGGCGGATGGAGAACCGGACGGCGTCGGCGTCGGTGTGGGGGTCGGGGTGGGCGTCGCAGTCGGCTCGGCGGTGGGGGTCCCGCCGGGCGTCTGGGTGGGTGTCGGGGAGGACGAGGGGGCCGGGGAACTCGGCTGGGTCGGGACGCCACGGTCGGACGGGCCGCCTTCCAGGGTGACGACGGCTTGGGAGGGGGGCAGGGCGATCCGGGCCCGCCAGGGGTGCTGCGGGGCGAGGTCCTGATCGACCGTCACGGTGAGGGTGATCCGCTGGGAGGGTTCGAGGGTGCCGGAGTCCCGGCTGAGGCGCAGCCACGGGGCGTCGCTCTCGGCCCGCCAGTGCAGGGCGGTGGAGCCGGTGTTCACCAGGGTGATCACCGTGCGCTCGCCGAACTCCTGCGCCTCGACGGTCAGTTGCCCGCCGCCCTGCTGGGCCGCCGGGGGAGCCGGGGTGGGCGTCTCCAGGTGCGGCGTGGTGCGGTCGAGCCGTACCGCGTTCCGTGAGGGCACCGGGACGGCGGGCCCGAGCACCGACGGGAGCAACGTTTCTGCGCCCTCCGCCCCTGCCCCGCCCGGGGCCCCGTCCGCGGCGCCGGTGACCGCCCCGGCCAGCGCCAGGCCGGGCTCGGGGGCCGGGCCCCGGTCCGAGGCCGGCTGGGGGGCGTGCGGCGCGGAGCCGGGCGCCGGGGTCTCGACCCGGACCGAGGAGACCGAGCCCGCCGCACCGGAGCCGCCGTCCGCACCGCGGTGCGCGCCCCAGAGCGCCACCACGGGCGCGGTCAGCACCGCCGCCAGCACGCCGGTGGTGACCACCCGCTGACGGACCGCCGGCCCGCGCAGCCGGCGCGGCGCCCGATGCCGGGGGAAGCCCTGCCGGTCGAAGCGGAGCGTCTCCTCCTCCGGCCCGGCCTGGCGCCGGACCACCAGCCGCTCCCGCAGCACCTCGGGCGCGCGCAGCAGCGGCAGCCCGGGCAGCGCGGCCAGCCCGGAGTCCAGCTCGCCGGAGACCCGCTCGGCGGTGCCCCGGCAGGTCGGGCACTCCACCACGTGCCGCACCAGCTCCCGGCGCAGCGCCGGGCCGAGCACCCACTCCCGCCAGTGCTCCGCCCCGGCCCCGCCCAGCTCGGCCAGCACCGGGCAGCTGCCCACGCCGAGCACCAGCAGCGCCACCCTGGTCCGCCAGACCTCGGCCTCGGCGGCGGCCAGCAGACCGTCCGCCTCCGCTCCCGGCAGCCCGAGCACGGCGGCCACCTCGGCCGGGGCGAGCCGGTGACGGACCGCCAGCTCCAGCGCCTCGCGCTGCTCCGGGGACGTCCCGGCGCCCTCCGGCCAGGCCAGTGAGGCCAGCTCGCGGCGGTGCTCCCGGCTGACCGGGGCACCCCCGGCGGGCGGTGCGCCGCCGTCCTGCCCCTCGGTCATCCGGCGCAGGCAGCAGTGCCGGGCCAGCGAGTACAGCCAGGCGCGGCGCAGCTCGGGCGCGCCCAGCCGGGCGTCGTGACGCAGGGCCAGGTCGCGCACCTCGCGGACGGCGGCCACCGCGGCGTCGTGGTCGCAGAGCACCGAGAGGCAGTAGGTGAACAGCCCGTCGGCGTAGTGGTCGTAGGCTGCGGCCGTCGATCCGGTGCCGGCGGCCTGGGGCGTGGGGGAAGTCGACACCCTTCCGACGCTAGGCACCGGCCCGTGCGCCGGTGCGGATTCGGGCTCCTTGTACTTCTTTCGGGTAACAACACCAGCCGCACCGTCACCTCCGCGCACCCCCGTGTCCCGCTGCGCGCCCCCGGCTGTCGGTGGCAGCCGTTACGGTGTGGGCCATGGCTGCCCGTACCAAGACCACCGCCAAGCCGCGCCCGGCCTACCGCTGCACCGAGTGCGGGAACGTGGTGCCCAAGTGGGTCGGCCGCTGCCCGGAGTGCAACGCCTGGGGCACGGTCGAGGAGTACGGCGCGGTCCCGATCCGCACCACGGCGGCCGGGCCGGTCAGCTCGCCGGCCAAGCCGATCGGGCAGATCGACGGGCAGGTGGCGACGGCCCGCTCCACCGGCGTGCCGGAGCTGGACCGCGTGCTCGGCGGCGGCCTGGTGCCCGGCGCGGTGGTCCTGATGGCCGGCGAGCCCGGCGTCGGCAAGTCCACCCTGCTGCTGGACGTGGCGGCCAAGGCGGCCACCGCGCAGCACCGCACGCTCTACGTCACCGGCGAGGAGTCGGCCGGCCAGGTCCGCCTGCGCGCGGACCGGATCAACGCGCTCTCCGACCACCTCTACCTGGCCGCCGAGTCGGACCTCGGCGCGGTGCTCGGCCACATCGACACCGTCAACCCCGGCCTGCTGATCCTGGACTCGGTGCAGACCATCGCCTCCGCCGAGCTGGACGGCGCCCCCGGCGGCCCGGCCCAGGTCCGCGAGGTGGCGAACGCGCTGATCCGGGTCTCCAAGGAGCGCGGCATGGCCACCCTGCTGGTCGGCCACGTCACCAAGGACGGCCAGATCGCCGGCCCGCGTCTGCTGGAGCACCTGGTCGACGTGGTGCTGAGCTTCGAGGGGGACAGGCACGCCCGGCTGCGCCTGATCCGCGGCGTCAAGAACCGCTACGGCGCGACGGACGAGGTGGGCTGCTTCGAGCTGCACGACGAGGGCATCGTCGGCCTGGCCGACCCGTCCGGCCTCTTCCTGACCCGCCGTGACAAGCCGGTGGCGGGCACCTGTCTGACGGTCACCCTGGAGGGTAAGCGCCCGCTGGTGGCCGAGGTCCAGGCGCTGATGGTGGACTCGCAGATCCCCTCCCCGCGCCGGACCACCTCCGGTCTGGAGTCCCCCCGGATCGCGATGATCCTGGCCGTGGTGGAGCGGCACGGCGGGGTGAAGCTCGGCAAGCAGGACATCTACACCGCCACCGTCGGCGGGGTGAAGCTCACCGAGCCCTCGGCCGACCTGGCGATCGCCCTCGCGGTGGCCTCCTCCTCCACCGACACCCCGCTGCCCAACAACCTGGTGGCGATCGGCGAGGTCGGCCTGGCGGGCGAGGTGCGGCGGGTGACGGGCGTTCAGCGGCGGCTCGCCGAGGCCCACCGGCTGGGCTTCACCCACGCCCTGGTCCCGCCGGACCCGGGCAAGGTGCCGCCGGGCATGAAGGTGGTCGAGGTCTCCGACATCGGCGAGGCGCTGCGGGCGATTCCGGGCCGCCGCCGGGCCTCGGCGAAGCCGAAGGCGGACGCCGCCGGGGGCGCCGCGGCCGCTCCGGCCCCGAGGCAGAGCACCCGTCAGACCGCCCGCCAGGCCCCGGTCGCGGCCTACCCCGACGAGCTGATGGAGGGGTGGGAGCCGGTCGACTCGGACGAACTCATCTGACCCAGACCCCGTTATTGCCGCACGCCGTTAGACTTTCCCCTGTTTAATCGGCAGAAGCATCAATGCAGTAATGCAATAACGAGAGACAAGACCGCCGGGCACCAAGCCGAGCGGTCCGGGTCTACCGGAGGAGTCACGTGGCAGCCAGCGACCGGGCGGACAAGTCCTCCCGTGAGGAGGCCCTGCTGCGGGCCTCCCTCAGTGCCATCGCCCCGGGCACGGGACTCCGCGACGGGCTGGAGCGGGTGCTCCGGGCCAACACCGGCGGCCTGATCGTGCTGGGCTTCGACAAGACCGTCGACGCCATCTCCACCGGCGGGTTCGTGCTGGACGTGGAGTTCACCGCCACCCGCCTGCGCGAGCTGTGCAAGCTGGACGGCGCGGTGGTGCTGGACAAGGACATCACCAAGATCGTCCGGGCGGGCGTCCACCTGATGCCGGACTCCACCATCCCCACCGACGAGACCGGCACCCGCCACCGCACCGCCGAGCGGGTCAACCGGCAGACCGGCTACCCGGTGGTCGCGGTCTCGCACTCGATGCGCCTGATCGCCATGTACGTCAACGGCACCCGCCGGGTGCTGGAGGACTCCACCACCGTCCTCTCCCGGGCGAACCAGGCGCTGGCCACCCTGGAGCGCTACAAGCTCCGCCTCGACGAGGTGGCCGGCACCCTCTCCGCCCTGGAGATCGAGGACCTGGTCACCGTCCGGGACGTCACCGCCGTGGCCCAGCGGCTGGAGATGGTCCGCCTGATCGCCGCCGAGATCGCCGGCTACGTGCTGGAGCTCGGCACCGACGGCCGCCTGCTCTCGCTCCAGCTGGACGAGTTGATCGCCGGCGTCGAGCCCGAGCGCGAGCTGGTCGCCCGGGACTACTTCCCGGAGCGGGCCGCCAAGCGCGGCAAGACCGTCACCGACGTGCTGGCCGACCTGGAGGCGCTCACCCACGCGGAGCTGCTGGACCTCCAGACGGTGGCCAAGGCCTTCGGCTACTCCGGTACCCCCGAGTCGCTGGACTCCGCCGTCTCGCCGCGCGGCTACCGCCTGCTGGCCAAGGTCCCGCGCCTGCCGAACACGGTGATCGAGCGCCTGGTCGAGCACTTCGGCGGCCTGCAGAAGCTGCTGGCCGCCTCCATCGACGACCTGCAGACCGTCGAGGGCGTCGGCGAGACCCGGGCCCGCTCGGTCCGCGAGGGGCTCTCCCGGCTCGCAGAATCGTCCATCCTGGAGCGCTACGTCTGACGGGTGGTCAGCCCGTGGTCCCGGGCTCGGCGTCGAGGCCGTCCGTCGGGCCGGCAGTGAGGCCGTCCTCCGGGTCGGCGTCCGCCGGGTCGGCGTCCGCGCCGTCCGTCGGGCCGGGGCCGGGTTTGACGGCGTAGAACAGGCCGAGCAGGGTGATCTCCACCGCGTCCGGGTCGCTGCTGTTCCCCTCCGCGAGGACCTCGTCGACGGCCGCCCGCAGCCGGTCCCGCAGGACGAGCGCGCGCTCCGGCCGCACCCGCAGGCTGAGGTGGCTGAACAGCCCCGGGTGGGTGACCTGCCCCGGGGTCGCGGCCGGCATTCCGAGCCGCCCGGCCTGGTAGAGCGCCTGGTACTCGTCCCGGACCGAGTCGACCGTGGCGAGCAGCGCCCTCAGCGCCTCCGGCCGCTCGGCCGATCCCCCGGTGAACACGGAGGGGGAGATCCGCAGTGACTTCTGGCCGAGCCGGTAGCGGCTCTCGGTGATGCCCGAGACCAGCCGGGTGCCGGCCACCTGGATCAGGCCGGTCTGCTCCAGCTGCTTGACGTGCCGGTAGAGCTTGGTCGGTGGTTCGTCCAGCGCGGCCGCGATCTCCTTGACCGTCAGCTCCTGCGGCTCCTGCCGGTACAGCGCGTTCATGATCTTGATCCGTACCGGGTCGGCGAGCGCCTTGAGGGTCGCCACGTCGTCGACCTCACGCTCCGTCAGTTGCTCCACCATGCGGTCATTAACCCATGCGCATCAACCCTTGTGCAAACGGTCACGTCTCTGCAATCGTTCACTCAAACGTGAATGGTCTCTGATGGGTGAACGGGGTGGGTGCGATGACTGCGCTTCAGGTCGAACGCGGGGCGGGGACCGAGCCGGAGCCGGTGGTGCCGCTGCGGCGGAACTGGCGCTTCCAGGCGCTCTGGAGCGGCGCCGCCGCCTCCATGCTCGGCACGATGGTGGCCGACACCGCCTACCCGCTGCTGCTGCTCGCGATGACCGGCTCCCCGACGCTGGCCGGGGCCTTCGGCGCGGTCCAGTTCACCGTCTCGCTGCTGCTCGGCCTGCACGGCGGCGCGCTGGCGGACCGCCGCAACCGCCGGGTGATCCTGATCGTGAGCGACGCCGTCCGGGTGCTCGCCACCCTCAGCGTCCCGGCCGCCCTCTGGCTCGGCCGCCTCACCGTCCCGCACGTCCTGCTGGTGGCCGCCGTGCTCGGCGCCACCGTCGCCTACGCCGGGCCGGTGCGGATGCTCGCGGTCCGCTCGGTGGTGCCGCCGAGCCAGCTGCGCCAGGCCCTCACCCAGGACGAGGTCAGGGTCAACGGCGCCTCGCTGCTCGGACCGCCGTTGGCCGGCCTGCTGCTCGGCCTCGGCCGGGCGGTGCCCTTCGTGGCCACCGCGCTCTCCTCGCTCTACGCCCTGGCCACCGCCTGCCTGGTCCGCTTCGACGGCCGCCCGGGGGGTGCCGGCGGGGAGAAGGGCGGCAGCATGCTGGACGGCCTCCGGGAGCTGGGGCGGAACCGGCTGATGTGCTCGGTGCTCGGCGTCATCGCACTGATCAACCTGGCCGGGTCGACCACCCTGCTGCCGGTCATGGTCCTGCTGAGGGACAACGGCGTGAGCACCACCGGCACCGGCCTGGTGCTGGCCGGCGAGGCGGTCGGCGGCCTGCTCGGCGCGCTGCTGGTCCGGCCGCTGCACCGGTGGTTCGGGCCGGGCGTGCTGGCGCTGCTGGTCAGCGGGGCGATGGTGCCGGTGCTGCTGGTGCCGTACGTCAGCGCGTCCCCGGTGGTGCTGTTCGCGGCGCTGGTGCTGCTCGCCCTGGGCGTGCCGGCCCTGCGGGTGATGCTGGACCTGCTGGTCTTCCAGCGGGTGGCCGACGAGGTGCGGGGGCGGGTGATCGCGGCCTCGATGACGGTGCTGATGCTCGGGGTGCCGCTGGGGATGTTCCTGGGCGGGGTGCTGCTGGACCACTTCGCGGCGCGCACGGTGCTCGGCGGGGTGGCGGCCGTCCTGGCGGTGGCGCTGCTGGGGATGGCCGCACCGCGGCGGCTGCGCACGGCAGGGTGGTGATCCCGGGGGCGCGGCGGCTGCGCACAGCAGGGTGGTGATCCCGGGGGCGCGGGGAACTGCGCGAGGCGGAAGAGAGTGACCCAAATGCCGGGTGCGGATGTTCACTTGCAACTGGGCTTCCGTACCCGGCACGTGGGTCACTCTCTTCCGCCTCGCGCAGTTCCTCGCGCCCCCAGACGCGTGACCTTGTCCCGGAGATGCCGCTGCTCCGGGGCGCTGGTGGTTCGACGGGCGGCCTCGGAGTACGCCTCGGCGGCCTCGGCGTCGCGGCCGAGGCGCTCCAGGAGGTGGGCGCGGGTGGCGAGCAGGCGGTGGTGGCGGGTCAGGCGCCTGTCGGTGGCGAGCTCGTCGACCACGGCGAGGGCGGCCTCGGGGCCTTCGACCTCGGCGAGGGCCACGGCGCGGTTGAGGCTGACCATCGGGCCGGGGTCGAGCCGGGTCAGCAGGTCGTAGAGGACGAGGACTTGGGGCCAGTCGGTGGCGGCCACGTCGGGCGCCTCGTTGTGCACGGCGGCGATCGCGGCCTGCACCTGGTACGGCCCGACCCGCCCCGACGGCAAGGTCCGGCCCAGGAGTTCGGTGCCCTCGGCGATCAGGGCGGCGTCCCAGCGGGAGCGGTCCTGATCGGTCAGCGGCACCAGTTCGCCGGCGGGGCCGGTGCGGGCCGGGCGTCGGGCCTCGGTGAGCAGCATCAGTGCCAGCAGACCGGCGGCCTCGGTCTCGTCCGGGGCCAGGCGGAGCAGCAGCCGGGTGAGCCGGATCGCTTCGACGGAGAGGTCCGGTGCCGTCAACTCCTCGCCCCCGGAGGCGGTGTAGCCCTCGTTGAAGACCAGGTAGAGCACCCGCAGAACCTCGCCGAGCCGTTCGTCCCGCTCGGCGGGGGCGGGCATCCGGAGCCGCGCGCCGCTCTCCCGGACGGCCTGTTTGGCCCGGCTGATCCGCTGGGCCATCGTCGCCTCGGGCACCAGGAAGGCGGCGGCGATCTGAGCGGTGGTCAGACCGCCGACCGCGCGCAGGGTGAGGGCCACCCGACTGGGGCGGGAGAGCGCGGGGTGGCAGCAGAGGAAGAGCAGCGCGAGGGAGTCGTCCCCCGCCGGGGCGTCGGCGTCGGCGGCGGGGGCGAGCAGCGCGGACTGCGGGGTGGCCAGTGCGGTGCGGTCCTCGCGGTCACGGCGGGCCCGTTCGCTGCGCACCAGGTCGACCAGCCGCCGGTTGGCGACGGTGACCAGCCAGCCGCGGGGGTTGTCCGGCACGCCCTCGGCGGGCCACTGGAGGGCGCCCGCGAGCAGGGCCTCCTGCACGGCGTCCTCGCAGCTGTCGAAGGCCCCGCCGTGGCGGCGCAGCAGCGCGCCGAGGACCTGCGGCGCCAGTTCGCGCAGCAGGTCCTCGACGGTGGGCGGGACGGTCATGCCTCGGGCGCGGCTTCGTGCAGGATCGGCCAGAGCTCGACCGGGTCGGTGTCGGCGAACGGCATGTCGGCCGCGATCTGCTGGGCCCGCTCCAGGTCCTCCACGTCCAGCAGGTAGAAGCTGGCCAGGTACTCCTTGGTCTCCAGGTAGGGCCCGTCGGTGACGGCGGGGGCGCCGTCCTGACGGCGCACCAGCTGGGCGGAGGCCGCGTCGGCCAGGCCGTAGGCGCCGATCAGCTCCCCGGTGGCCCGGTACTTCCGGTTGAACGCGTCCTGCCGGGCGATCGCGGCCGGCCACTCCTCGGCCGGGATGGCCTCCCACTTGGCCTGGTTGCCGTAGATCATCGCGACGTACTTCATCTCGGGTCCTCCTCGGTGCGGTGCACTGTCACCCTTCGGTCGGAGCCGGCACGGGGTCCTCTACACGCCCGGCGGATTTCCTTCGAAGATCTTTTCAGGAGCTCGCGAAGGTGCGCCGGTAGACCGTCGGCGGGACGCCGCGACGCCTGACGAACTGTTCGCGCAGCACCGCCGCGCTGCGGTAGCCGACCAAGTGGGCGATCTCCTCGACCGCGAGGGCGGTGGTCTCCAGCAGTTCCTCGGCGCGGGCGAGGCGCAGCTCCAGCAGCCAGGCGTGCGGGGTGGTGCCGGTGGCGGCGGTGAAGCGGCGGGCGAAGGAGCGGCGGCTCATCAGGGCACGGCGGGCCAGTTCGGTGACGGGGAGCGGCCGGTCGAGGTGCGCGCGGGCCCAGGCGAGCACCTCGGCGAGGCGTTCGTCCTCGGTGTCGGCGGGGACGGGGGCGGCCACGTACTGGGCCTGGCCGCCGGCCCGGTGCGGGGGGAGGACCAGGTCGCGCGCGATGGCGTTGGCGGTGGCGGCGCCGTACTCGCGGCGCAGCAGGTGCAGGCTGAGGTCGAAGCCGGCCGCCGCGCCCGCGCCGGTGACGATGCTGCCCTCGTCCACGTAGAGCGCCTCGGGCTCGACGGAGACCTCGGGGTGACGGTCGGTCAGGAGCCCGGCGAAGCGCCAGTGGGTGGTGGCCCGGCGGCCGTCCAGCAGGCCGGCGGCGGCCAGCGCGAAACTGCCGACGCAGTGCGCGCCGACCAGGGCGCCGCGGGCGTGGGCGGCGGTGAGGGCGTCCAGCACGGCGGGCGGCGGCGGGGTGCGAAAGTCGGACCAGGGGAGGAAGAGCACCAGGTCGGCGGTGGCGAGGCGGTCCAGTCCGTGCGTGACCTGGACGGGGACGCCGACGTCGGTGGGCACCGGGCCGGGCCGCTCGGTGCAGAGAGCGAAGTCGAACCGGGGCAGCCCGCCGCCGCGCTCGGCGAACACCTCGGCGATCACCCCGACGGCGAGCAGCCCGACCCCGGGCGGGGCGTAGGCGGCGACGGAGCGGAACGGCGTGGCGGGGGCGGGGGCTGGGGCGGCGGGCGCGGGCATCCGGGCAGTGTGGCACGGTTGGCACGAAACCCGCGATCGGTGGCATCACGGCCACTCGTCGGGAAGTCGCAGGTCGGCGAGGCTCTACGGCATGACCACTGACGCACCCGCGGGCCGCAGCGCCTCCTTCACCGTCCTGACCACCGGCTACACCCTCTCCACCGGCCCCGGCGTGGCCGCCACCGTCTCGTACGTGACCGACGGCGGCCGGCACGTGGTGGTGGACCCGGGCATGGTGGCCCACCGCGACCGCATCCTCGGCCCGCTGGCGGAGCTCGGCCTGACGGCGGACCAGGTCACCGACGTGGTGCTCAGCCACCACCACCCGGACAACACCATGAACGTCGGCCTGTTCGGCGAGGCCGCCGTCCACGACCACAAGGCCGAGTACCGGGCCGACCAGTGGACCGACCGGGACGCCGACGGCCACGAACTCACCCCCTCCCTGCGCCTGATCGCGACCCCCGGCCACAGTCCGGAGGACATCACCCTGCTGGCGGGCACCCCGGACGGCGTGGTGGCCTTCGTCGGTGACCTCTGGTGGCGCCCCAACGGCCCGGTCGAGGACCCGGTCTCCCCGGACCAGGCGGTCCTGCGGGCCTCCCGCGAACGCGTGCTGGCCGTCGCCGACGTCATCGTCCCCGGCCACGGCGCCCCCTTCCGGGCCGAGGACGCGCTGCTCTGAGCAGGCCACTGCCCGCCGCGGCCGAGGAGGGCCGGGCGGGCAGCGGGTGAGGGGGCGTCAGCTGGTGACGCGGAGCAGCTTGTTGGGGCTGCCGGTGCCGATGCCGGTGAGGACGTTGGAGGTCGCGGCCGCGAGCAGGGCCGAGGTGACCGCCGCCGGGGTGGCGGTGGTGTGGTAGGAGAGGTAGACGGCGGCGGCGCCGGCCACGTGGGGGGTGGCCATCGACGTGCCGGAGATGGTGTTGGTGGCGGTGTCGCCGGTGCCCCAGGACGAGGTGATGTTGGAGCCGGGGGCGAAGAGGTCGACCCGGGTGCCGTAGTTGGAGAAGCTGGAGCGGGCGTCGGTGTTGGTGGTGGAGCCGACGGTGATGGCGGTCGGGACGCGGGCCGGGGAGTAGTTGTTGGCGTTGGCGTTGGAGTTGCCCGCGGCCACCGCGTAGGTGACGCCGGAGGCGATCGAGGCGGCCACCGCGTTGTCCAGGGTGGTGGAGGGGCTGCCGCCCAGGCTGAGGTTGGCCACGGCGGGCTTGACCGCGTTCTTGGTGACCCACTCGACGCCGGAGACCACCCCGGCGGTGGTGCCGGAGCCGTTGTTGTCGAGCACCCGGACGCCGACCACCTTGGCGGCCTTGGCCACGCCGTACTTGGTGCCGGCGATGGTGCCCGCCACGTGGGTGCCGTGGCCGTTGCCGTCCTGGGCGACGGCGTCGTTGTCGACGAAGTCCCAGCCGTTGGCGGCGCGCGGGGCCAGGTCGGTGTGGCTGATCCGGACGCCGGTGTCGATCACGTACGCGGTGACCCCGGCACCGGCCCGGTCCGGGTAGGTGTAGCTCTGGTTCAGCGGCAGCGCGGCCTGGTCGATCCGGTCCAGGCCCCAGGACGGCGGGTTGGCCTGGGTGGCGGTGACGGTGAAGACCTGGTTCTGCTCGACGCCGGCCACCGACGGGTCGGCGGCCAGGCGGCGGGCCTGAACGGCCGTCAGGCCCTCGACCGCGTAGCCGTGCACGGCCTTGTCCCAGACCTGGGTGATCCGGCCGCCGCGCTGGACGGCCAGGCCCTGGGCCTTGGCCGAGGCGGGCGCCAGGCCGGAGCCGGGCTTGAGGGTCACCAGGTAGCTGCCCGGTATCGCCGAGGGGGAGCCGGCCTGGAGCACCACGCCCTCGGCGGGGGCCGCGAAGGCGGGGGCGGTGACGGCACCGGAGAGGGCCGCGGTGGCGACGGCGGCGGCCAGGACGGCGAGTGCGCGGCGGCGGGGGAGCTGTGCCATGAGAGGGGTCCTCCTCGTCGGTGGTGCGGGGTGAGTGAGGACCAGCCTGCGGGCTTGACGGTGCACCGACGAAGGGGCTTTCCCGTCGTCATGTCCCCGACACGCCACCGTGGTTCGGGGTTGGCCGGAGGCCGGGCGAATGCGCTCCAAGCGGGCCGCCGGACGGGCCGCGGAAGGGCTCCGTTCACGGCGGCGTGACGCCGCGGACGCACGGCGGCACCCTGCGCTGGCCGGAACCCGCCGGAACCCGCCGGGATCCGTCCGGGAACGGCGCGAGCCCCTCCGGACCGGGGTCCGACGGGGCTCCGCGGAGCGCGAGCGGTCAGTTCTCCAGGCGGATCAGGGCGCGGGCCGAGACCGGGCCGCCGGCCGGGCCGGTCAGGGCGGCCTGCACCAGGTAGCGGCCGAGCGGTGCGGGCGTCGCGTCCGGGGTGGCGCACTGCTGCTTGGAGCGGCCGCGCTCCCAGGTGAAGGTCTCGGTCAGGCCGGTGCCCGCACCGACCTGCACCCAGGTGTCCTGACGGTCCGTCGGGCAGTCGCCGGAGGACCAGACCCGCTCGTTGGACTCGGCCAGCGTCACGGTGACGGTCGAGGCCAGCCGGCCGAGGTTGACCCGGCACGCGCCGGTGGAGGTGTTGCGCACGGTGAGGGAGAGCCGGGGCTTCTCCTTGGCCTTGTACGTCTCCTGACTGCCCGCCAGCTCCAGCGAGAGCTGTCCGGCCGAGCAGACCTGGAGCGCCATCACCTCGGCGGTGTTCACCGGCAGGGGGCTGCCCGCGCCGCCGGTGCCGCCCGCGCCGCCGCCCGTCGCACCACCGGCCGCGCCGCCCGTACCGCCGCCGCCCGTACCGCCGCCGTCGGCACCGCCGGTGCCGCTGCCGCCGGTGGTCAGGCTGACCTCGCCGCCGCCGGAGCCGGAGACCCCGCCGCTGCCCGAGGAGCCGCCCGAGCCGCCGGTGCCGCTGCCGCCGCCGGGGCGGCTGTCCACGGCCGGGCCGGTCGGCGAGGCGCCCGGGGTGATCGACTGCACCGGTGCGGGCTGGGCGGTGCCCTGCTTGCCCGACTTCCCGTCGCCCCCGGATCCGGAGAACAGCCAGAAGACCAGCGCCGACACGACGGCGAGGGCTACGAGCACGACGATCCGCCGGCGCCAGTAGATCGAAGCCGGCAGCGGTCCCACGGGTTGACGCAGAGAAGGCACGGGCAAACTCTACGAGACCCGGAGGACCCGATGGTGCATCAACACCGGTCTGGCGTCGCTTCCTTCACATCATCCGTGTTTTGCTCCGGCCGGGTGAGGCCCCGGGGCCGCCCGGGTGACCCGTCGGCGTGCGCTCCCGCCCGCCGGTCCGGCTGCCGGGCACGGCCACCGGGCCGTTTGTCGGCCCGCCGAGCCCGGTGCGAGGATGGCCGGGCCATGGCTGCCACCACCACTGAGACCTCCGCCCCGCTGCTCCACTCGACCGTGCTCGACTGGTACGCGGCCAACGCCCGCGACCTGCCCTGGCGCACGCCCGAGGCGAGTCCCTGGGCCGTCCTGGTCAGCGAGTTCATGCTCCAGCAGACCCCGGTGAAGCGGGTGCTGCCCGCGTACGCCGCGTGGCTGGAGCGCTGGCCCACCCCCGCCGCGCTGGCCGCCGACGCACCCGGCGAGGCGGTCCGGATGTGGGGCCGGCTCGGCTACCCGCGCCGGGCGCTGCGGCTGCACGCCGCCGCCACCGCGATCACCGAGCAGCACCGCGGTGAGGTGCCCGAGGACCACGCCGCGCTGCTGGCGCTGCCCGGGGTCGGCGAGTACACCGCCGCAGCCGTCGCCTCCTTCGCCTTCAAGCAGCGCCACGTGGTGCTCGACACCAACGTCCGCCGGGTCTTCGCCCGCGCGGTCACCGGCGTCGAGTACCCGGCCCAGGCCACCACCGCGGCCGAGCGCCGCACCGCCACCGCACTGCTGCCCGAGGACACCGCCACGGCGGCGGTCTGGGCGGTCGCGGTGATGGAGCTCGGCGCGCTGGTCTGCACCGCGCGCGGCCCCGAGTGCGGGGCCTGCCCGCTGCGGCGGCGGTGCGCCTGGCAGGCGGCGGGACGCCCGCCGTACGAGGGCCCGGCCCGGCGCGGGCAGACGTACGAGGGGACGGACCGTCAGGTCCGGGGCAAGCTGCTGGCGGTGCTCCGCGAGGCCCACGGCGAGGTCCCGCAGGCCCGGCTGGACGAGGTCTGGCCGGACCACGTGCAGCGGGCCAGGGCACTGGACGGGCTGGTCGCCGACGGGCTGGTCGAGCCGGTCGCGCAGGGCGTCTACCGGCTGCCGCAGTAGCCCGGTGGCCCGGTACGACGGAGGGCCCGGTCCGTACGGACCGGGCCCTCCGTCTCACTGACGCGGCGTCACTACTCGGAGAGCACCGGCTCCCCGGCACCGCGCAGCGGCACCTCGCGCAGGAAGACCGAGGCGGCCACCGCGACCAGGCTGATCACCGCGCCCCAGATGAAGACGGTGTGGATGCCGTTGGCCACCGCGTGGTGGAAGGTGTCCTGCACCGGCGCGGGCAGCGCCCGGACGGCCTCCGGGCCGAGCTGGGCGATGTTGCCGTGGCCGCCGCCCTGGACGCCTGCACCGGCCATGGTCGAGGTGACCCGGTCGTTGAAGAGGGCGCCGAACAGGGCCACGCCGAAGGAGCCGCCGATGGTGCGGAACAGGGTGGCGGTGGAGCTGGCCACGCCCATGTCCTTGAGCTCCACGCTGTTCTGCGCGACCAGCATGGTGACCTGCATCAGGAAGCCCATGCCCGCGCCGAGCACGACCATGTAGCAGGACGAGACGAAGCGGTCGGTGTCGGTGGAGAGGGTGGAGAGCAGCAGCGAACCGCCGGCCATCACCGCCGTGCCGATGATCGGGTAGATCCGGTACTTGCCGGTCTTGGTGATGGCCTGGCCGACCACCAGCGAGACCACCAGCATGCCGAACATCATCGGCATCAGCTGGAGGCCGGAGGAGGTGGCCGAGGCGCCCTGCACGTGCTGCTGGTAGAGCGGCAGGAAGGTGACGGCGCCGAACATCGCGAAGCCGACGATGAAGCCGATCAGCGAGACCATGGTGAAGTTGCGGTTGCGGAACAGCTCCAGCGGGAGCATCGGCTCTTCGGCCTTCTGCTCCGCGTAGACGAAGGCGATCAGCGAGGCGACCGCGAGCGCGCCCAGGCCGAGGATCTGCTTCGAGGCCCACTCGTACTCCTGGCCGCCCCAGGTGGTGATGAGGACCAGCGAGGTGATGCCGACGGTGAGCAGTGCCGCGCCCAGGTAGTCGATCTTCGCCTTGGAGCGGACCGAGGGCAGCTTCAGGGTGATCACGATGAAGGCCAGCGCGACCACGCCGAGCGGCAGGTTGATGTAGAAGGTCCAGTGCCAGCTGAGGTGGTCGGTGATGAAGCCGCCGATCAGCGGGCCGCCGACGGTGGCCAGCGCCATCACGGCGGCGAACATGCCCTGGTACTTGCCGCGGTCGCGCGGCGCCACCAGCGCGCCCATGATCGACATGACGCCGACCATCAGACCGCCGGCGCCCAGGCCCTGCACGGCGCGGAAGGCGATCAGCTGGCCCATCGTCTGGGAGAGGCCGGAGAGCGCCGAGCCGAGCAGGAAGATCGCGATCGAGATGACGAAGGTGCCCTTGCGGCCGTAGAGGTCGCCGAGCTTGCCCCAGATCGGGGTGGAGGCGGCGGTCGCCAGGGTGTAGGCGGTCACCACCCAGGAGAGGTGCTCGGCGCCGCCGAGGTCGCCGACGATGGTCGGCATCGCGGTGCCGACGATGAGGTTGTCCAGCATCGCCAGCAGCATGGCGACCACCAGACCGATCATCACCAACCGGATCTCGCGCGGGCTGCGCGGGGTCGGGTCGGCGGCCGCTGCCGGCGGCTCCACGGTCTCGACCTGCTGTTTCGACATGGGTGGGGGCTCCCTGCACTACCGCTGCCGGGGAACTTACTTGCCGCCCGGCTAGTTGACTGACCTGTGGCACGGTAAGGTGTCCGTATCCTGGCGTCAAGCCGATTACTGACGGAGTCGAGGCCGCCCACCGATGAGCACGACGCAGAGCCCGCGCAGCGGCACCAGGGGGCGGATCGTCGAGGTCGCCCTGGAACTGTTCTCGGAGCAGGGGTACCAGGAGACCTCGCTGCGGGAGATCGCCGACCGGCTGGGTGTCACCAAGGCCGCGCTCTACTACCACTTCAAGACCAAGGACGACATCGTCCACGGCATCATCGAGCAGGCCGCGGCGCCGATCGACGAGGTGATCGCCTGGGGCGAGGGGAAGCCCTGGACGCCCGGGCTGCGGGACGAGCTGATCCGCCGCTTCGCGGCCGGCGCCGCCGACCGCGCCCCGTTGCTGCGCTTCTTCCACGAGAACCAGCCGGCCCTGCGGGACTCCTCGGCCGGGCTGGAGTTCAAGGAGCGCATGGTCTCCATGATCAAGCTCGTGCACGGCCCGGAGGCGGGTCCCGAGGACCGGCTCCGGGCGGCGATGGCACTGTTCTCCTTCCACACCGCGCTCTTCCTGCTCAAGCAGGACCTGGCGGCCGGGCCGGAGGCGGCCTGCGCGACCGGCACGGTGACCAGCCTGGCGCAGGCGACGGAGGCGGCCCTGGTGGTCGCGCTGGAGATCGCCGAACGGATCGAGCCCCCGCGCGCCTGAGCGTCACGGGGGCCCGGTCGGGTCTGCCGGTGCGTCAGAAGCCGACGGCGCCGTGGCCCTTGAGGTACGCGAGCGGGTCGATCACGGCCGCGTAGCGGTTGGCCGAGCGGATCTCGAAGTGCAGGTGCGGACCGGTGGAGTTGCCGGTGGAGCCGGCCTTGCCGATCTGCTGGCCGGCCTTGACGGTCTGACCCGCCTTCACGCCGATCGAGGACAGGTGCGCGTACTCGGCGAACTTGCCGTCGGCCAGCTTCAGCACGACCTCGTTGCCGTACGCGCCGTCCGGGCCGGCCGAGACCACGGTCGCGTCGGCCACCGCGAGCAGCGGGGTGCCGGTGCTCACCGCGAAGTCGGTGCCGGTGTGGTAGCCGGCCGCGTAGCTGGCGTTCTTGCCGCCGTAGGGGTTGCTGATCCGGGCCCCGGGGGCGGGGGAGGTCCAGGACGGGGCGGGGGCCGGCTCGGGCTGCGCGGCAGGGGCCGGCGCCTCGGCCCGGGCCTCCGAGCGGTCGGCGGCGGGGGCGCTGTCGTGGGCCTCCGCCTCGGCCGGGGCCGGGGCCTGGGCGAGGTTGTCCGCGACCGAGACGGCGGCCTGCGCGGAGGCCGAGTGCGGCAGCTCGTACGTGCCCGGCCGGGTGACCTCGACGGAGGCGTTCTCGTCGGTGTAGGCCGCGGCGGTGAAGAGCGAGGAGCCGGGGGTGGTCGGGTGCACGGTCTGCGCGGCGGCGGTGCCGGGCACCAGCAGCGCGCCGGAGCCGATGGCCAGGGCGCCGGTCCAGAGCGCGACCGTGCGGTGGGTGGTGAGCCAGCTCTTGGCGGCGTGGCGGGCGGACGTCGTCATGGTGGCAGCACCTCGGGGCGGCAGGAACGGATGGGGACCAGTCAGGTCTAAACGGACACCGGTGGCCGCCCCAAACGGTGTGACGTACGACGGCGGGTAGTGCGTCGGCCGGGCCCTTGACGGATCCGCCGGGCCGGACGCGCCGCTGTGGGGCGGTCGCCGGCTACTACCGCCGCTCGTAATCCCGTCCGGCCTGTGACGAGGCCCACCGCCCTACCCCCTCCGGCCGGAGCCCAATCGTGAGGGCGGTCACAGGGCTGACGGAGTCGTGCGGACTTTCCGGGCAAGCCGGACCGATGTGCGGAACGTGTGAACCCGTGTGCGAACCGCGCGATAGCCTCCGCGCACCCAGAGCTTCGGGACATCCCCCGACCGAGCCGGAACAGGTCGCATGAGACACCTCCGCACCGCCCTCCGCACCGCCTTCCTCGCGGTGGCCGTCACCGCCCTCGCCGCCTGCGGGCCGGGCACCGTCACCCCCGCCAAGGCCCCGACGAGCCCGGCCGCCGCCTCCAGCCCGGCCGCCACGCCGACCCCGACGGCCACTCCCTCGCCGACGCCGACGCCGACCGCGGTGGAGACGCCGACCCAGGCCCCCGCCGCGGTGACCCCGGCCGCCGCCCCGGCGGCCACCACCAAGGCGCCCACCACCAAGGCGGCCACGCCGAAGCCGGCCACCACCGCGCCCGCCGCGCCGAGGACCACGGCCCCCGCCGCGCAGGTCTGCGAGATCAAGTCCAACGCGGGCAACTGCTACAACGACGGCCAGTTCTGCCGGAAGGCCGACCTCGGGCGCTCCACCCACGACCGCAACGGCGAGTGGATCACGTGCAAGGTGGACGGTTCGGTCTACCGCTGGATCGCCGTCTGACGCCGTGCCCCCGCCGTGAGCCTGTCGCTCCGACCGGTGCTGAGGCAGCATCGTTCGTATGACCGATTCCTCGCTCGCGGCCCTGCGGGACCGCCGCTTCACCGCCTTCCGCCGCTGCGGGCGGCTGCTCTCGGGCAGCCGCCCGCTGTCGCTCCGGGAGCGCATGGCCACCCTGGCCGTCGAGGCCGAGACCGTCGGGGTGGACCTGGACGTCCGCCCCGACATGTACGGCGACGGCGTGGTCCGCGCCCTGGAGCAGCGGGTCGCCGAGCTGCTCGGCAAGCCTGACGCCGCCTTCTTCCCGACCGGCACGATGGCCCAGCAGATCGCCCTGCGGTACTGGGCCGACCGCACCGGCAGCTCCGTGGTGGCCATGCACCCGCTGGCCCACCCCGAGCGCTGGGAGCGCCGCGCCTACCAGCGCCTCACCGGCCTCTCCGCGGTCTGGCCCACCAAGGAGCCCCGGCTGCCCACGGCCGACGAACTCCTGGGCTGCGAGGAGCGGTTCGGCACCCTGATGCTCGAACTCCCGCTCCGCGACGCCGGGTTCGTACTGCCGAGCTGGGAGGAGCTGACCGCCGCGGTCGGCGCGGTGGAGGGCGTGCGGGTGCACCTCGACGGTGCCCGGCTCTGGGAGTCGGTGCCCCATCTGGGCCGCTCGCTGCCGGAGATCGCCGCCCTGGGCGACTCGGTCTACGTCTCCTTCTACAAGACCCTGGAGGGCATCAGCGGCGCCGCGCTGGCCGGGCCCGAGGACTTCGTGCGCGAGGCCAAGGTCTGGCGCCACCGCTACGGCGGCCAGCTCTTCCAGCAGTGGCCGGCGGCGCTGTCGGCACTGGCCGGGCTGGAGCGGGTGCTGCCCGAGCTGCCGGCCTACGTCGCGCACGCGAAGGTGGTGGCCGCCGCACTGGTGCGCACGCCCGGGGCCAGAGTGGTGCCCGAGGTGCCGCACACCCACCAGTTCCAGCTCTGGCTGCCGTACGGGGCGGGGGAGTTGAACGAGGCCACGGTCCGGCTGGCGGAGGAGCAGGGCGTCGGGCTGTTCGGCCTGTGGATCGACGGGCCGGTGCCGGGCTGCGCGCTGACCGAGGTGACGGTCGCCGCCGAGGCGCTGGAGTGGACGGCCGAGGAGATCGAGGAGGCCCTCGCCGACCTGCTGGCGCTGCTGGGGAAGTGACCGGGCGCGGAAACACTCCGGCCCCGCCGGGACGAATCCCGGCGGGGCCGAAGTCACCTGCTTACCACGTCAGTTGAGCGAAGCTCACTTGCCGGGGCTGACCAGGACCAGGGTCTCGAGCTTGTTCCAGCTCTCGTAGAGGACCGAGATCGCGGTGTTGGTGTTCGGGACCTGGACGGAGGAGAACTGCGTCGAGGCGTCCCAGTACTTGTTCTTCGCGTCGTTGAAGGACGAGACGCCCTTCGAGGACGGGATGGTGGTGAGGACGTCCGCCTTGTGGAGCTTCAGGCCGTCGGTGCGGTCGAAGCCGAAGGTGGAGTCGTAACCCTGCAGACGCGGACGCATGGTGCTGCCGTCGGCCCACTTGAGCGGGGTCGGGTGCGAGTCGACCGGCAGGATGAGACCGGCGCCCGGGTGGTTGGTGACGTTGTTGTCGGTCTGCGACTCGTCCCACAGCCAGATCAGAAGACCGTTCTGGTTGGCGTAGTGGTCGACCCAGTCCGGCTTCACGGCGGAACCGAAGACGTACGGACCGGTCTTCAGCATCTCGTCGTAGGAGACGTACTGACGGTTCTCCACCAGGTAGTGCTGGGCGTAGTCCTTGGAGAACTTGCCGTTGATGCGGGAGAAGCCGTCGGCCTTCCAGCCGTTGTCGCCGTTCTCCACCGTGTCGGAGAAGACCGACGCGCCATCGGCGGTGATGCCGATGTTGTCGAGGGCCAGGCCCTTCTCGTGCACGCCACCGTCGGTGGTGTAGTGGAAGCGGACCTTGACGGCCTTGCCCACGTAGGGGTTCAGGTCGTAGGCCAGGTCGCCCCACTGACCGCCCGAGTTGCCGGTCAGACCGGCCTTGTTGCCCGGGTTGAGCGGGATCGCCGTGCCGTTCCAGGTGCCGTTCAGGCCGACCCAGTTGGCGCCGCCGTCGGTCGAGACCTCGGCGTAGGCGTAGTCGTAGTCCTGCTCGATCTCGTACCAGCCCTTGGCCGTCAGCGAGGCCGAGGACTTGCCGGTGAGGTCGACGTCGCGGGTGAGGGCGACGTTCAGGTCGTCGGCCGAGCCGCTCCACCACTCACCGCTGCCCTGGAAGGGGGTGTTGATCTCGGTGGTGACGGTCTTGGCCGGGAGGTCGACGACCAGGCCCTGCGGGCGCTTGTTGTTGTACTCGGCCGGGCCGAGGAGGTGGGCGGAGAACTTGCCCGCCTTGGCCTTCTCGAAGTCGAACCAGCCCAGCTTGAGCTTGGACCAGGCGTCCAGGTCGGCCGGCTTGTCGCCGATCGAGTCCTTGCCGGTGCCGAGCCAGGAACCGGACGACATCAGCGACCAGAAGCCGACCGAGTTGTCGTTGCCGGAGCCGGTGGTGTCGTAGAGGTCCGGCAGACCGAGGTCGTGGCCGTACTCGTGGGCGAAGACACCGAGGCCACCGTTCTCGGCCTGCATGGTGTAGTCGCCGACCCAGATGCCGGTGTCGCCGGCCTGGGTGCCACCGAGCTTGTTGTTCGCCGGGCCGGTCTGGCCCTGCAGCGCGCCGTAGGCGTACGAGCGGTGGGCCCAGAGCGCGTCGGTGCCCTGGGCACCGCCGCCGGCGGACTGGTCCTCACCGGCGTGCACGATCTGGAAGTGGTCGACGTAACCGTCGGGCTCGTTGAAGTTGCCGTCGTGGTCGAAGTCGTACCGGTCCCACTGGTCGTACTGCGCCAGGGTGGCCTTGATCTGCGCGTCCGTCTGGCCCTTGGCCTTCTGGTCGGCGACCCAGGCGTTGACGCCGTCGCGGATCAGGTCCTGGGCGTTGTTGCAGACGTGCTGGCCGCAGTAGTCCGAGCCGTAACGGGCCTCGTTCCACGGCACCTTGACCCAGTCGGTGACCTGACCGTCGACCGAGTAACGGCCGGAGGACTGGCGCTCGTAGTAGGTCTTGAGCGAGTCCTGGGTCTTGCTGAAGTACATGTCCTGGTAGTGCTGGCGGTTGTAGTCCGCCCGCCAGTCCGTGGAGTTGTCCTTCGTGCGGTCCGGCTGCGGGATCTGGTTCCGCTGCGGGCCCGGGGTGCCACCGTACTTGAGCCGGCCGTCGGGCAGCTTGGTGGTGTTGTCCACCTGGTCGGAGAACTCGACCAGGATGGTGAAGATCTTGTCCGTGCGCTCGCGGGCGAGCTCCACGTACTTGTCGCGGCCGAGCTTGATGCTGGTGCCGCCGTTGTGCTTCTCGATCTTCGCGGTGCCGGCGAGCAGCTGGTCCAGAGCGGCCTTCTGCTCGGCCTCGACCTTGGCGCTCAGCGGACCCTCAAGGTTGTGGTCCACGGACGCGAGCTGCACCGCGTCGGCCGGGTCGTTGCTGACCGGGACGACCGGGGCGGCCGTGGCGGAGGCCGGCAGGAGCCCCGCGCCGAGGGCGGTGATGACCGCCGCGGCCGCGGTCGCCGAGGCAACCTTCTTGGATATGTTCAACGTGGTGACGTCCTCCCCATACCGGCCAAGCTCTTGGCTCCGCCGGTGAACCAATGAAAGACAGGTGGACGTCATTTGATCCAAGCGTGGATGAAAAAGAAAGACCTTGACCATGACATGGTCACGGCGCTATGCTCCGGCGCCCCGATCACCTGATCATGTGTCAAATCCCGGGGCCATCCCGGCTGCTGGGGCCGTCCATCGCGTACGGAGTACCACCGCCACCCGTCGAACGGCGGGGATCGGCGTGCGGTTCATCACAGGAATTGTGACCTGGAGATGAAGCGGCGGGCATAACGAAAGGGCCCCCGCACCGGTGTTATGACCGGTGCGGGGGCCCTTTCGGAACGTGCAACAAACCTTACTTGGTGAGGTCCGGACCCGCCGTCACGGCGGCCGGGGAGTCGGCCACGGGGGACTTCTCCTCGCCGCGGAAGGTGAACTTCGCTTCCTTGCCCTCGCCCTCGACGCCGACGACCACGATGTGGCCGGCGCGCAGCTCGCCGAAGAGGATCTTCTCGGACAGGTGGTCCTCGATGTCGCGCTGGATGGTGCGGCGCAGCGGACGGGCACCCAGGATCGGGTCGTAACCGCGCTTCGCCAGCAGCTTCTTGGCCTCGACGCTGAGCTCCAGGCCCATGTCGCGGTCCTTGAGGCGGCCGTCCACCTTGTCGATCATCAGGTCGACGATCTGGATGATGTCGTCCTCGGACAGCTGGTGGAACACCACGATGTCGTCGACGCGGTTCAGGAACTCGGGGCGGAAGTGCTGCTTGAGCTCCTCGCCGACCTTCGCCTTCATCCGCTCGTACCCGGTGGTGCTGTCACCCGTGGCCGCGAAGCCGAGGTTGAAGCCCTTGGAGATGTCCCGGGTGCCGAGGTTGGTGGTCATGATGATGACGGTGTTCTTGAAGTCGACCACCCGGCCCTGGGAGTCGGTCAGGCGACCGTCCTCCAGGATCTGCAGCAGCGAGTTGAAGATGTCCGGGTGCGCCTTCTCGACCTCGTCGAAGAGGACCACGGAGAACGGCTTGCGCCGCACCTTCTCGGTGAGCTGGCCGCCCTCCTCGTACCCGACGTAGCCGGGCGGGGAGCCGAACAGCCGCGAGACGGTGTGCTTCTCCGAGAACTCCGACATGTCGAGCGAGATCAGCGCGTCCTCGTCGCCGAACAGGAACTCGGCCAGCGTCTTGGACAGCTCGGTCTTACCGACACCGGACGGGCCGGCGAAGATGAACGAACCGCCGGGACGCTTCGGGTCCTTGAGGCCCGCACGGGTGCGCCGGATCGCCTGGGAGAGCGCCTTGATGGCGTCCTTCTGGCCGATGACGCGCTTGTGCAGCTCGTCCTCCATGCGCAGCAGGCGGGAGGACTCCTCCTCGGTCAGCTTGAAGACCGGGATGCCGGTGGCGGTGGCCAGGACCTCGGCGATGAGCTCCTCGTCCACCTCCGCGACGACGTCCATGTCGCCGGCCTTCCACTCCTTCTCCCGCTTCGCCTTCGCGGTGAGGAGCTGCTTCTCGTCGTCGCGCAGCGAGGCGGCCTTCTCGAAGTCCTGCGCGTCGATCGCGCTCTCCTTCTCCCGGCGCACGTCGGCGATCTTCTCGTCGAACTCGCGCAGGTCCGGCGGCGCGGTCATCCGGCGGATGCGCATCCGGGAACCGGCCTCGTCGATCAGGTCGATCGCCTTGTCCGGCAGGAAGCGGTCCGAGATGTACCGGTCGGCCAGGGTCGCGGCGGCGACCAGCGCGGCGTCGGTGATCGACACCCGGTGGTGCGCCTCGTAGCGGTCCCGCAGGCCCTTGAGGATCTCGATGGTGTGCGGCAGCGAGGGCTCGGCGACCTGGATCGGCTGGAAGCGGCGCTCCAGCGCGGCGTCCTTCTCCAGGTGCTTGCGGTACTCGTCCAGCGTGGTGGCACCGATGGTCTGGAGCTCACCGCGGGCCAGCATCGGCTTGAGGATCGACGCGGCGTCGATCGCGCCCTCGGCGGCGCCCGCGCCGACCAGGGTGTGCAGCTCGTCGATGAACAGGATGATGTCGCCGCGGGTGCGGATCTCCTTGAGCACCTTCTTCAGGCGCTCCTCGAAGTCACCGCGGTAGCGGGAGCCCGCGACCAGCGCGCCGAGGTCCAGGGTGTAGAGCTGCTTGTCCTTGAGCGTCTCGGGAACCTCGCCCTTGACGATGGCCTGGGCCAGGCCCTCGACCACGGCGGTCTTGCCGACGCCGGGCTCACCGATCAGCACGGGGTTGTTCTTGGTGCGGCGGGACAGCACCTGCATGACCCGCTCGATCTCCTTCTCGCGCCCGATGACCGGGTCGAGCTTGGCCTCGCGGGCGGCCTGGGTGAGGTTGCGCCCGAACTGGTCCAGGACCAGCGAGGTGGAGGGGGTGCCCTCGGCCGGGCCGCCGGCGGTGGCCGACTCCTTGCCGCCGGACTGGTAGCCGGAGAGCAGCTGGATGACCTGCTGGCGCACCCGGTTGAGGTCGGCGCCGAGCTTCACCAGGACCTGGGCGGCGACGCCCTCGCCCTCGCGGATGAGGCCGAGCAGGATGTGCTCGGTGCCGATGTAGTTGTGACCGAGCTGGAGGGCCTCGCGGAGCGAAAGCTCCAGCACCTTCTTGGCCCGCGGGGTGAAGGGGATGTGGCCGGACGGGGCCTGCTGGCCCTGGCCGGTGATCTCCTCGACCTGCTGGCGCACGGCCTCCAGGGAGATCCCGAGGCTCTCCAGGGCCTTGGCGGCGACGCCCTCGCCCTCGTGGATCAGGCCCAGGAGGATGTGCTCGGTGCCGATGTAGTTGTGGTTGAGCATCCGGGCTTCTTCCTGAGCCAGGACGACAACCCGCCGCGCGCGGTCGGTGAACCTCTCGAACATCGTTTATCGCTCCTCAGAGCGGTCGGGCAGTTCGGGGACTGTCCCCGCCCTGTCCTTCCGCATGCTAGTCCCGCTCAGCGGCGCGGCTCACGGATCGGCTCCACTCTCGTGGAGCCCTTATCAGCTGCGCGACCAGCCGACACCATTCCCAACCTGATGCTGGGTGACGGTGTTCCCACGGTCGGGCCCGATGCACCCGATTCCGCTACGCCAACGGCGAACAAGGTCCGTCGTGGACGCGTCGGCAGGCCCCGCGATCTGCTCGGCCGGGGCCCTCTGCCCCACCCACCTGCATTCATACCCGGTATTCCGGCGAGTTTCGCGCAGTTTCCCCGGTGGCGGTGTTCGCCTGGCGAGAAGTCCCCCCGGGGTGACGGGGGATCAGCTCGGGCCGGGGGCCGTCCGGGTGGTGCCCGCGTGACCGCCGTGCCCCTCCAGCGTTGCACAGCCCATGACCGTCCAGTCGGGCCGGACAGCGGCCGCCGCGGTGCTGCTCGGCTCGGACCGGGTCGAACTGGCCCGCCCCGCCGGGCTGGCCGCGCTCGGCCGGCTGGACCGGCTGGGGCGGCCCACCGGGCCGGTGCTGGCCCGCGGCCGCCGGGCCGTCTTCCTGCTCGCCCCGGGCACCGCCGAGCAGGTGCCGGAGCTCCTGGACTGGCTGGGCTGGGGCCCCGGGCTCGGCCTCGACCTGGTGCCGCTGGCGGCCGGGGAGCTCAGGGTGCCGCCGCCCAGGCCGCCGCGGGCGGACCGCCCCGGTCCGCGCCGGGCCGGGGTACGGCCGCGGGGCGCGGAGGAGGACCCTCCGCGCCCCGATGACCGACGGGCGGTCTGGCTGCGTCACGGCGGGCACGGACCGGGCCTGGACCTGCGCTCGCCGGACCTGCTCCGCCTGCTGGACTGCCTGGCCGACGCCTGCGCCCGGGCCCGGCTGGGCCTGGGGCCCTGACGGAGGGTCAGGACGGGTTCTCCCGCTCGTACGCCTCGCGCACGTTGCTCGGGACGCGGCCGCGGTCGTTGACCTCGTAGCCGTTCTCCTTCGCCCAGGCGCGGATCTTGGCGGTGTCCGGGGCGCCGGCCGCCGGACGGCCCGTGCTCCGGCCCGCGCTGCGCCGGCCACCGGCCAGGCGACCGCTCTGCTTGCGGCCCTTGTCCACGTACGGGGCCAGCAGCCCGCGCAGCTTGTCCGCGTTCGCGCTCTTCAGGTCGATCTCGTAGGCCACGCCGTCCAGGGCGAACGTCACGGTCTCGTCCGCCGAACCGCCGTCGAGATCGTCTTCAAGAATGACCTGCACCCTCTGTGCCACGGGCTTCCCTTTCCGTGTAAACGACCCATTGCCTGAGGAAAGGAAAGCGTCTTTTCCGTGAAAACACAAACCCCTGGCTGCTCCGAAGGTGTCCGATGGCCTGTTCCGTACGTGTTCAGAGGCGCAGCAGCATGCGCGAGTTGCCCAGCGTGTTGGGCTTCACACGCTCCAGGTCGAGGAACTCCGCGACACCTTCGTCGTACGAACGTAGAAGCTCCTCATAGACATCCGTAGCGATGGCCGCCGGGTCTGAGGTACCGTCGTCGGTTTCGCCGATCTCCACGAAACCGTGTTTCGCGAAGAAGGGGACCTCGAACGTCAGGCAGAAAATCCGACGGACGCCGAGCCAGCGGGCGGTCGCCACCAGCTTCTCCAGCAGCAGGTGTCCGATGCCCTGACCGTGGCAGACCGGGTCCACCGCGAGGGTGCGCACCTCGGCCAGGTCCTCCCACATCACGTGCAGGGCGCCGCAGGCGACGACCAGTCCGTCCTCGTCGCGTTCCGCGACCCAGAACTCCTGGACGGACTCGAACAGTGTGACGGTCGGCTTGTCGAGCAGAATGCCGTTGCGCGCGTAGCCGTCGATCAGCCGCCGAACGGCACGCACGTCGCTGGTCCGCGCCCGGCGGATGGTGACCTCCATGGCGGGACGCTATCGCGCCCGGGGCCGCCCGGTCTCGCCGGTATCCCCTTCCTCCCCCGCCTGCGCGGAGTCGGGGTCGGTGACCCGCAGGGCGTCGCGGAGTGCCTCGCGCTGCTCCGGGGACATCAGGCCGAAGAAGTGCACCAGGGCCGCCGCGGGATTGTCGCTGGTTGCCCAGGCGTCGTTCATCAGGGCCGCGGTGTACGCCTCCCGGGAGGAGACCGGCTCGTACACATAGGCCCGGCCGGCCCGCTCGCGGCGGAGCCAGCCCTTTCTGTGGAGCTTGTCGAGCACCGTCATGACGGTGGTGTACGCGATTTCGCGTTCCTCCCGCAGATCCAGCAGAACCTCGCGAACGGTGACCGGCCGGTTCCACCGCCAGACCCGGGTCATGATGGCGTTCTCGAGTTCTCCGAGTTGCCGCACCATAGTCCGGCCAGGATAGGGGGGAGAACCGGACAAATTTTGCTTATCCGGTGCAAAGCGGCGCGCCGCCACCCCGAAGGGTGACGGCGCGTCAGCGGGCGTCCGGTTATTCGGCGTTCCGGGGTGCCAGCGCGTCGGCGGCGGCGTCCTCCTTGGCGCGCTGGGCGCCGCCCTGGGAGCGGATGATGGCCCGCACCAGGAAGCCGAAGCCGATCGCCATCACCAGCGGGGGGACGATCGCGCTCACGTAGTCCATCGGGTCACTCCTCGTCAGAGCCGGTGGCGTCGTCGCCGGCGCCCTTGGGGTTCTTCGGTGCCCCGCCCAGGTCGGGCTTCACGATCGGGAAGAGCACCGTCTCGCGGATGTTCTTGCCGGTCAGCAGCATGATCAGGCGGTCCACGCCGAGACCGAGGCCACCGGTCGGCGGCATCGCGTACTCCAGCGCGCGCAGGAAGTCCTCGTCCACCTGCATCGCCTCGACGTCGCCGCCGGCCGCCAGCAGCGACTGCGCGGTGAGCCGGGCCCGCTGCTCGACCGGGTCGACCAGCTCCGAGTAGGCGGTGCCGATCTCGGTGCCGAAGATGACCAGGTCCCACTTCTCGGCCACGCCCGGCTCCGAGCGGTGCTGACGGGTCAGCGGGGAGACCTCGGTCGGGTAGTCCTTGATGAAGGTCGGCTTGATCGCGTGGTGCTCCAGCAGGCGCTCCACCATCTCCAGCACGATCTGGCCGTGGCCCCAGTCCTTCTCGAACGGGATGCCGGCCTTCTCGGCCAGCGCCCGCAGCTCCTCCACGGAGGTGTCCGGGGTGACCTCGGTGCCCAGGTGCGCGGAGATGCCCGGGTAGACCCGGACCTCCTCCCACGGCTCGGCCAGGTCGATCTCGTGCTCCTCGCCGTCCGGGCCGATGCCGCGCACCACGGTGGTGCCCAGCGCGTCCCGGGCCGCGTTCACGATGGTGGCGCGGATCAGCTCGGCCTGGGTGTCGTAGTCGCCGTAGGCCTCGTACGACTCCAGCGAGGTGAACTCCGGGTTGTGGGTGGAGTCGGCGCCCTCGTTGCGGAAGTTGCGGTTGATCTCGAAGACCTTCTCGGCGCCGCCGACCACCAGGCGCTTGAGGTACAGCTCCGGGGCGATGCGCAGGAAGAGGTCGATGTCGTACGCGTTGATGTGGGTGGTGAACGGGCGGGCGTTGGCGCCGCCGTGCACCGGCTGCAGCATCGGGGTCTCGACCTCGATGTAGCCGCGCTCCTCGTAGGTGCGGCGGATCGAGCGGACCACCTTGGAGCGCAGGTAGAGGACGTCGCGCGCCTCCTGATTGACGATCAGGTCGACGTACCGCTGGCGGACCCGGGCCTCCGGGTCGGTCAGGCCCTTGTGCTTGTCGGGCAGCGGGCGCAGGCACTTGGCGGTCAGCTCCCAGCGGTCCACCATGACGCTCAGCTCGCCGCGCTTGGAGGTGATCACCTCGCCCTCGACGCCCACCTGGTCGCCCAGGTCGATGTCGGACTTCCACGCCGCCAGCCGCTCCGGGCCCAGCTTGTCCAGGGAGAACATCACCTGGAGGTCGCCGGAGCCGTCCCGCAGGGTGGCGAAGCAGAGCTTGCCGCCCGTCCGGGCCAGCACCACGCGGCCGGTCACGCCGGCCCGCTCGCCGGTCGCGGTGTCCGGCTCCAGGTCGGGGTGCTTGGCACGCAGGTCGGCGATGGTGGTGGTGCGGGGGAAGCCGACCGGGTACGGGTCGATGCCGGCGGCCCGGAGCCGGTCCAGCTTCTCGCGCCGGACGCGCATCTGCTCGGGGAGGTCGTCGGTCGCGGGGACGCTGATCTGATCGCTCACCACACCAGGGTATCGACCGTTACGGGCCGCCCGGCCCCGGGATGACGGCAGCGGCCCCGGGGGTGTCGCGCGGCCGCCGCGCCCGCCCGGTGGCCGGACCCTCAGACGCGCCGGCGGCGGTGGGTGCCGGCCCGGCGGCGCCGGGCCACCACCACCAGCAGGACCGCGCCGAGGGTGAACGCCGCCCCGCCGGCGGCGGCCGTCGGGCCGGCCGAGGCGCCGCCGCCGGTGGAGGCGAGCGGGGCGCCGGCCGGGGCGTGCGGGGCGGCGGGGCCCCGGGCGGGGGTGTCCGCTCCGCCGCCGGGGGCGGGCGTGGAGGCACTCGGCGCCGGGGAGGCGGAGGAGTCCGGCGCGGCGTGGGCGGCCGGGGACGGGGCGGTGGACGGCGGGGCGCTGGAGGCCGCTTCGGCGAGCCGGACCTGGACCTGGTCGTTGGCGGGGTTGTGGTCCCAGCTCATCGCGGCCGAGGCGCGCCCCGGCTCGCCGTGGGCGACGGAGTTCCGCAGCGCGACGGTGAGCCCGGTGCCGCCGGCCCCGGCGGAGAGCTCCAGCGGGAAGTCGTAGCGGGCCCGCAGGCCGTTGGGGGCCCAGCTGTCCTGTCGGCAGCTGTAGCTGCGGCCGTCTTCGCCCGGACGGCAGCCCGCCGGGACGGCGGCGGCCCGGGCCCCGGCGGGGAGGGTGAACCCGACGGTGGGCATCACGTCCCCGCCGGTGCGGTCGACGATCGAGGCCGGGCCGTTGTTGTGCAGCCCGACGGTCAGCACACCGCCGCGGCCGCCCGCGGCGGGGGCCCAGCTGCCGGTGGCCTCGAAGTCCGCGCTGTTCTCGGCGAGGACCGCCAGCTCGGTCTCACCGTCCTGCCCCGGGAGGCCCGCCAGGCTCGGCCCGCCCGGCTCGGCGGCCGGCGCCTCCGGCTTGCCGACCGTCAGGCGGGGGCCCGAGCCGCGGGTGAACTCGTGCTCGCGGCGCGTCCGTTCGGTCCCGGTCTCCTGGTCGGCGAGCACCGAGAAGGTGACGCGGCCGTCGTACGCGGCGGGGGTGACACCGACCCGGACCGGGTCCAGCCGGACCGTCTCGCCCGGTGCCACGGTGGAGTCGACGGCGCAGATCACCGCGGTGGTGGCGGGCCGGCTGCCCTCGCCCTCCGGGCCGCGGGGCCGGGTGCCGTACTCGCAGTTGGCGAAGCGCTGGTCCAGGCTGAGCAGCTCGTCGGTGCGCATCACCAGGTGGATCCGGCGGGCGGGCAGCGAACCGGTGTTGGTGATCTCCAGGACGGTGTCCAGGGTGCTGCCCGGCGGGACGTGCTCGGCCTTCGGGAGCTGCTTGACCGTCAGCCGCGGGCCGCCCGCGTACACGGTCACCTCCAGCGCGGCCGGGGCCGCGCCGGGGCCGGTGGCGGTGATCCGCAGGGTGCCCCGGGAGCCCGGAACAGCGCCCTTGGCGACCGTCAGTTCCGGGGTCTCGGCGAGGCCGGCCGGCCCGGTCGCGCTCCGCCGGGGGCAGCTGTGCACGGTGCCCGAGACGGTGCACCCCCGGACGCCCAGCTCGGCGACCCCGGCCAGGCCGGCGGTGTCGAAGGTGAGCACCACGTCCCGGGCGGTCTCCGCGCCCGGCAGCCGGAGCGAGAGCGGCAGGCCCGCGCTCGCGCCGGGCTCCACCGCGAGCGCCGAGGGGCCCGAGAGCTCCAGCCGGGGCCGGTCGTCGGCGGTGGCGGGGAGGGCGGTGACGGCCACCGCGAGGGCGAGGGCGGTGACGAGCCCGAACGAACGGGCCGGGCGGGTGGGGGCCACTGCTGTCCTTAGGTCACGGGGTGCGCCCCAGCACCCTAGGTTCCGGACACCACGGGAAGGTGACGGGCAAAAGGGGTGATCATGACCATGGGCGGACAATCGGCCACACGGTATGCGCAATCGTTATGCCCTCGTCCGGCCCGCCGCCTTCGCCCCGTCTCCAACTGCGGCCCGCCGGTGCGGAACTGTCGTGACGTCAGCCCCCCGTCGGGGGAGGCCGGTTGTCCGGCCTCCCCCGGCCTCCCCTCAGCCGGTGGCGAGTTCGAGCTCGTCCTGGGTGGGGGCGGGAGCCGGCTCCGGGTGGGTGCGGCGGCCGAAGAGTTCGGCGGGGGTGGGCATCCGGCGGGGCTGGGGGCGGCCGTCGGCGGGGGGCTTGGCTTCGGTCATCGGGAACCGTCCTCCTACTGGGGTGGGAGTGCCGTCGCTCGGGGGAGCGGCGGGGCTCGGTACGGCCGCGAGGTGCCGCTGGCCGGTGCTCAGGGCGAGGCGTTCGCGGACGTCGGCCTCGGCGAGGGCGTGGCAGCGCCCGGCCAGCCGGGACCTGCGGGCGCGTTCGCCGCCCCCGCAGGGCATCCGGGTCAGCGCGCGCAGGGCGGTGAGGTCCTCGGCGGTGGGGAGGTAGCCGTCGGCGATGGCCTCCTCCAGGCGTTCCAGGTAGCCGCTGGCACTGCCCGGGAGGGCGGTGCGGTAGCGGGCCAGGTCGGCCAGCAGGAAGGTGCGCAGACGGCCGCCCTCCTGAACGGCCTCGTCCACCGCCTCGGCGAGGCGCAGGGCCTCCTGGACGTCCTCCGCCCAGAGTTCGCCCGCCGGGCTGTGGGGCAGGTGGACCGGGTACAGCGCTTGGGCGAGGGCACGGCGCAGCACGCGGACTTCGTCGGCGCTGAAGGCCATGCCGCCGCGGGATCCGTGTGGCGTCGGCATGGCTCGACAGTACGTGGCGTACGTCCGATTTATGGCGATTGGCGCTCGTGGTCGGCCCGATTGGCGGATGGTGGGCTGATCCGACCGGGGGCCTGACGGGCGGTCAGGCGGTCTGCGGGCGGTTGCGCTCGTAGACCAGGCGCAGACCGATCAGGGTGAGCCAGGGCTCGTGCACGTCGATGCTGCTCGCCTCGCCGAGGACCAGCGGGGCCAGGCCGCCGGTGGCGATCACCTGGACGTCGTCCGGGTCCTTGCTGAGCTCCTTGGCCATCCGGTCGACCAGGCCGTCCACCTGGCCGGCGAAGCCGTAGAGGATGCCGGACTGCATGCCTTCAACGGTGTTCTTGCCGATCACGTTACGGGGCCGGGCCAGCTCGATCTTGCGGAGCTGGGCGCCGCGCACCCCGAGCGCCTCGACCGAGATCTCGATGCCGGGGGCGATCGCGCCGCCGACGTAGTCGCCCCGCTCGTTGATGGCGTCGAAGGTGGTGGCGGTGCCGAAGTCGACCACGATGCACGGGCCGCCGTAGAGGTGGTTGGCGGCCAGGGCGTTGACGATCCGGTCGGCGCCGACCTCCTTGGGGTTGTCCATCAGGACGTGCACCCCGGTCTTCACCCCGGGCTCCACGATCACCGCGGGGACGTCGCCGTAGTAGCGGCGGGTCACCTCGCGCAGCTCGTGCAGCACCGCGGGGACGGAGGAGCAGATGGCCAGGCCCTCCACCCGGTCCTCGGCCGAGACGACCGGGTGGGAGCCCATCAGACCCTGCATCAGCACCGCGAGTTCGTCCGCGGTGCGGCGCGGATCGGTGGAGATCCGCCAGTGCTCCACGATCTCCTCGCCGTCGAACAGGCCGAGCGTGGTCTGGGTGTTGCCGACGTCGATGGTGAGGAGCACGGGGAGCCTTCTGGTGAGTCGGGATCAGGAGGAGCGGAGGTCCAGGCCGATGTCGAGCACCGGCGAGGAGTGGGTGAGGGCGCCGACGGCCAGGTAGTCGACCCCAGTCTGGGCGACCTCGCGGGCGGTGGCCAGGGTCAGCCCGCCGGAGGCCTCCAGCTTGGCCCGGCCGTTCACCAGCTCGACGGCCTCCTTCAGCTGCGGGACGGTGAAGTTGTCCAGCAGGATCAGGTCGGCGCCCGCCTCCAGCACCGGCGGGATCTGGTCCAGGCGGTCGACCTCGACCTCGACGTCCAGGTGCGGGAAGGCCTCCCGGACGGCGTTGAACGCCTCGGCCACGCCGCCCGCGGCGACCACGTGGTTGTCCTTCACCAGGGCGGCGTCGGAGAGCGCCATCCGGTGGTTGACGCCGCCGCCCGCGCGGACCGCGTACTTCTGCAGGGCGCGCAGGCCCGGCAGGGTCTTGCGGGTGTCGCGGACGGCCGCGCCGGTGCCCTCCAGGGCGTCGGCCCAGGCCCGGGTGGCGGTGGCGATGCCGGACAGGTGGCAGAGCAGGTTGAGCGCGCTGCGCTCGGCGGTGAGCAGGTCGCGGGTGCGGCCGCGGACCGAGAGCAGCACCTGGCCGGCCTCCACCAGGTCTCCGTCCTCGACGTGCCGCTCGACCTCGAACTCCTCCTCGCAGACCAGCGAGACCACGGCCTCGGCGATCCGCAGGCCCGCCACCACGCCGGCCTGACGGGCCGTGAAGTCGGCGGTGGCCACCGCCTCGGCGGGCACGGTGGCGACCGAGGTGACGTCGTCGCCGCCGGCCAGGTCCTCGGCCAGCGCCAGGGTGGCGATGTCCTCGACCTCGACCGGGTCCAGGCCGGCCGCCTCCAGCAGCTCGGCCAGCGCCGGGTCCAGGCCGGTCTCGTACGCCTCGCCGTCGCCGCAGGCGCAGCCGTCGCCGCAGCCGCCCGCCATCGGCAGCTCGGCGTGGGTGTGGCCGTCGTGGTCGTGGTCGTGGGACATCGGTGCTGCTCCTAGGGGGTGGTGAGGGGTCGTCAGACGGTGCGCAGGGCGCCGTCGACGTCGAGGGTGGTGGTCAGGTGGCGCTGCCACCGCTGGTCGTCCCGGTCCGGGAAGTCCTCCCGCCAGTGGCAGCCCCGGGTCTCCTCGCGGAGCGCGGCGGCGGCCACCAGGGCGGTGGCGACCAGGTGGAGGTTGGTGGCCTCCCAGGTCTCCACCCGCGGGTCGGCGGGCTTCTCCTCGGCGGCGTGGGCCAGGGCGTCGGCGGCCAGCGCGGCCAGGCCCTCGGCGGCACCGGCCATCGAGGCGGCCGAGCGCAGCACGCCCGCGCCGGTGGACATCAGCCGCTGGACCTCGGCCCGGGCCTCCGGGGCGAGCAGCGGCACGGCCGCGCAGGCCTTGGCGGCGGCCACGTCCACCGAGCGCTCGGGGAGCTCCCCGGCGGTGTGACGCTCCGTCAGGTCGGCGGCGATCGCCTCGGCGAAGACCAGGCCCTCCAGCAGGGAGTTGGAGGCCAGCCGGTTGGCGCCGTGCACGCCGGTGCAGGCCACCTCGCCGCAGGCGTACAGGCCGGGCACCGTGGTGCGGCCGGAGAGGTCGGTGCGGATGCCGCCGGAGGCGTAGTGCGCGGCGGGCGCGACCGGGATCGGCTCGGTGACCGGGTCGATCCCGTGCGAGCGGCAGGAGGCCAGGATGGTCGGGAAGCGCTCGGCCCACATCTCGGCGCCGAAGTGCCGCCCGTCCAGGTACATGTGCTCGGCGCCCTGCTCCTGCATCCGCCGGGTGATCGCCTTGGCGACGATGTCCCGGGGGGCCAGCTCGGCCAGCTCGTGCTGCCCGAGCATGAAGCGCACGCCGTCGGCGTCCACCAGGTGGGCGCCCTCGCCGCGGACCGCCTCGGAGACCAGCGGCTGCTGGCCCTCGGCCTCCGGGCCCAGCCAGAGCACGGTGGGGTGGAACTGGACGAACTCCAGGTCGGTGACCTCGGCCCCGGCCCGCAGCGCCAGCGCCACGCCGTCGCCGGTGGAGACCGCCGGGTTGGTGGTGGCCGAGAAGACCTGGCCCATACCGCCGGTGGCGAGCACCACCGCGCGGGCCCGGATGGCGCCGACGCCGTCCCGCTGGCCCTCGCCCATCACGTGCAGGGTGAGGCCGGCCGCGTGGCCGTCCGGGTCGGTCAGCAGGTCCAGCACCAGGGCGTGCTCGATGAGTTCGAGGCCCGGGTCCGAGCGGACGGCCTGCACCAGGGCGCGCGATATCTCGGCGCCGGTGGCGTCGCCGCCCGCGTGCACGATCCGGCGGCGGTGGTGGCCGCCCTCCCGGGTCAGCAGGATCTCGCCGTCGGCGTCCTTGTCGAAGGCGGCGCCGGCGGCGATCAGGTGCCGGACGGCGTCCGGACCCTCGGTCACCAGACGCCGGACGGCGTCCTCGACGCAGAGCCCGGCGCCGGCCACCAGGGTGTCGTCCAGGTGCTGGGCGGGGGTGTCCCCCTCGCCCAGGACGACGGCCACGCCGCCCTGGGCCCAGCGGGTGGAGCCGTCGTCCAGCAGCGCCTTGGTGACCACCGTGGCCCGCAGGCCGGCCTTACGGACGTTGAGCGCGACGGTCAGCCCGGCCACGCCGGAGCCGACCACCACCACGTCGGTGGTGGCGGTCCAGCCCGGGGCGGGGGCGGTGAGGCGGTGCGTTGCGGACATGGTTCTGACTGCTCCTCAGCTCGCGGCGGCGGTGGCCGCGCCGTGCCCGTCACCGTACGCCCGGTCCCCGCGCAGCAGCCCGCTGCCCTCGGGGGCCTCGGCGGCGTCGGTGCCGTAGCCGGTGATCCGGTTGTCGCCGTCCACGAAGACCACCTTCGGGACGTAGCCCTTGGCCTCGGCGGTCTCCATCTGCCCGTAGGCGATCAGGATGACCAGGTCTCCGGGGTGGACCAGGCGGGCGGCGGCGCCGTTGATGCCTATGACGCCGGTGCCGCGCGGGCCGGCGATGGTGTACGTCTCCAGCCGGGCGCCGTTGTTGATGTCGACGATGTGGACCAGCTCGCCGGGGAGCAGGTCCGCGGCGTCGAGCAGGTCCTCGTCCACCGTGACCGAGCCGACGTAGTGCAGGTCGGCCTGGGTCACGGTGGCCCGGTGGATCTTGGACTTGAGCATGGTGCGGAGCATTGGGTCACGCCTCCTGTGAGTGCATGCCTGAGGGGTTGCTTCTTACCGGTGTTAGCGAACGAGCATGCTGACGTTGTCGATCAGGCGGGTCGAGCCCACCTTCGCGGCCACGGCCAGCACCGCCTCGCCCCGGAAGTCGTCGGACGCCTCGGTGAAGTCGTCCGGGTCGATCAGGGCGAGGTAGTCCAGGGTGACGCCCTCGGCGCCGTCCAGGGCGGTCGCGGCGGCCTCGCGGACCGCCTTCGCGCCGCGCACGGCCGCGTCGCGGCCGGCGAACAGCGCCCTGGACAGGGCGAGGGCCTGCTCCCGCTCGGTCTCCGAGAGGTAGCGGTTGCGCGAGGACAGCGCCAGGCCGTCCTCCTCGCGGACGGTCGGGACGCCGATGACCTCGACGTCGAAGTCCAGGTCGGCCACCATCCGGCGGATCACCGCCAGCTGCTGGGCGTCCTTCTCGCCGAAGAAGGCGAAGTCCGGGTCGGTGATGTTGAGCAGCTTGGCCACCACGGTCAGCACGCCGTCGAAGTGGCCCGGGCGGGAGGCGCCCTCGTACCGCTCGCCCATCGGGCCCGCGGTGATCCGCACCTGCGGGGTGCCGTTGGGGTAGACCTCCTCCGGCAGCGGGGCGAACACCACGTCGGCACCGGCCTCCTCGGCCAGCCGGACGTCGGCGGCCAGGGTGCGCGGGTAGCGGTCCAGGTCCTCGCCGGCACCGAACTGCAGCGGGTTCACGAAGACGGTCACGGCGACCCGGCCGTCCCGGCCGACCTGCTTGCGGGCGGCCCGGATCAGGCTGGCGTGGCCCTCGTGCAGGGCGCCCATGGTCATCACCACGGCGTTGTCCACCGGCTCCTCGTCCGGCCAGAAGGCGGACTCGAAGTCGGCGACGGAGTGGGTGAGCTCGGCCTTGCGGACCTGGGGGGTCTTGGTCGGCTGCTTGCCACGGGCCATCAGATGTTCTCCTCGTTCAGTACGTCCAGCAGCGCGGCCGCCGACGCCTCGTCGATCGTTCCGTTCCGCAGCGCCCGCTGCGCGGTGGCGCGGGCCATCGCCCGGTAGGACTGCCCGATGTCGGGGGCCACCGTACCGAGTTCGCGCAGGTGGCGGCTGACGGTGCCGACGTCGCCCCGGGCCACCGGGCCGGTGAGCGCGGCGTCGCCCGAGCGCAGGCTGTTGTCCAGGGCCGCGCCGAGCAGCGGGCCGAGCAGGCGGCCGGGCTCGGAGACCCCGGCGGTGCGCAGCAGTTCCAGCGACTGGGACACCAGGGTCACCAGGTGGTTGGCCCCGTGCGCGAGGGCCGTGTGGTAGCGGGCCCGCTGCTCCTCCGGCACCCACTCGGGCTCGCCGCCCATCTCCACCACCAGCGCCTCGGCGACGGGGCGCAGCTCCTGAGGGGCCGTCACCCCGAACGGGCAGCCGGCCAGCCGGGCCAGGTCGACGCCCGTCCCGGTGAAGGTCATCGCCGGGTGCAGCGCCAGCGGCAGGGCGCCGGCCCGGGTGGCGGGCTCCAGCACCGCGACGCCGTGCGCGCCCGAGGTGTGCACCACGATCTGCCCCGGCCGCACCGCCCCGGTCTTGGCCAGCCCGGCCACCAGCTCCGGCAGCACGTCGTCCGGCACGGTCAGCAGCACCAGGTCGGCGGCGGCCAGCACCTGCGGCGGGGTGACCAGCCGCACCCCCGGCAGCAGCGCCTCGGCCCGCCGCCTCGAGGTCGCGGACACTCCGGAGGCGGCCACCACCCTGTGCCCCGCCAGCTGCAGCGCGGCCCCCATCGCCGGACCCACCCGCCCGGTCCCGACCACCCCCACGGCCAACCTGGCCGGCCGGTTCCCCGGATCCCCCGGATCGCCGAACGGGTCGGCCAACACCCCGAACCCGAACTCCTCGGAGCTGCTCACGGCTCGCCCTCGTCCCTGATTCCCGTTCCAGTCCGCTGCCGGTACCAGACGTACCGCGTCATTCTACGGCCGCGCGGGGAGGCGCCTCATCCGATCGGGTGGCCCCGGCCGGACGCCCGCACCGGCCGGAGGCGCGGCTGCCACCATGCGGACATGGCAGCGAAACCCACCGATGGTCCCGACCCCGCGAGCCCGGCGCCCGGGCGGCCCGGCGGCGTGCGGACGGTGACGCTCGGGGACCTGCGGATCCCGGGGGCCCTGATCCGGGAGCTGACGGAGACCGGAGAGGTCGGCCGGATCACCGACCGGGGCCGGCTGGTCGCCTGGCTGGTGCCCGCCGACGGCCCGGCCGGCGATGCCCGGCGGCCGGACGCCTGACGGTCAGTCGGTGGCGCCCGCGCGGATCAGGCCGGCCTCGTAGGCGAGGACGACGGCCTGGACGCGGTCGCGGAGGTTGAGCTTGGCCAGGATGCGGCCGACGTGGGTCTTCACGGTGGCTTCGGAGAGGGTCAGCTTGGTGGCGATCTCGCCGTTGGACAGGCCCTGGGCCACCAGCAGGAAGACCTCGCGCTCGCGCTCGGTGAGGGGGGCCAGCACCGGTGAGCCGGGGGTGGAGTGGGGGAGCGGGAGGACGTCGGCGAAGCGGTCGATCATGCGGCGGGTGGTGGTGGGGGCGACCACCGCGTCGCCGCCGTGGACGGCCCGGATGGCGGCGACCAGTTCGGTCGGCGGGACGTCCTTGAGCAGGAAGCCGCTGGCGCCGGCCTTGAGCGCGGCGAAGGCGTACTCGTCCAGGTCGAAGGTGGTGAGGATGAGGACGTGCGGGGCGCCGGGGACGGGCGAGCCGCTCTCGTCCAGACAGATCCGCCGGGTGGCCTGGACGCCGTCCAGGCGGGGCATCCGGACGTCCATCAGGATCACGTCGACCTGGGTGTGGGCGAGGGTGTCGACGGCCTGCTGGCCGTCGCCGGCCTCGGCGGCGATCTCGATGTCCCCCTGGGACTGCAGGATCATGCGGAAGCCGGTGCGGAGCAGTTCCTGGTCGTCGACCAGCATCACCCGGATGGTCACAGCTGCGGTCCTCACTTGGTGGTCTTGTAGGGGAGCACGGCCCGGATCCGGAAGCCTCCGCCCGGCCGCGGCCCGACGTCGAGGCTGCCGCTGACCATGCCGACCCGCTCGCGCATGCCGATCAGACCATGGCCCTGCCCGTCGGTACCACCGGCGGTCAGCTGCTCGGCGGTGGAGCCGCGGCCGTCGTCCTCGATCAGGACCTCCAGCTCGCGGTCCCGGAAGTCGACCGCGACCTTGGCCCGGGCGTCCGGGCCGCCGTGCTTGCGGACGTTGGTGAGCGCCTCCTGGACGATCCGGTACACCGTCAACTCGACGCCCCGGGGCAGCTCCTGCACCTCGCCGGTGGCGGCGTACTCGACCGGCAGGCCCGCCACCCGGACCTGGTCGAGGAGCTCGGGGAGCTCGGCCACGCCGGGCTGCGGCACGTACTCGTCGGTGGTGTCGGTGGTGCGCAGCACGCCGAGCAGGCGGCGCATCTCGACCAGGGCCTGACGGCCCGTCGAGGCGATCGTGGAGAGCGCCTCCTTGGCCTGCTGCGGGGAGTTGTCGAGCACGTAGGCGGCGCCGTCGGCCTGGACGATCATCACCGAGACGTTGTGCGCCACCACGTCGTGCAGCTCGCGGGCGATCCGGGCCCGCTCGGCCGCCACCGCGACCTTGGCCTGGGCGTCCCGCTCGCGCTCCAGCCGGGCGGCCCGGTCCTCCAGCTCGACCAGGTACGCGCGGCGCACCCGGGTCAGCCGGCCCCAGGCCCAGCAGAGCACGAACGGGGTCGACATCAGCACGGCCAGGAAGACCCGCTCCGCGTTGCTGACGTTGTCGGTGGCGGCGGGTCCGAAGCGGAGCGCGGTCAGCGGCCCGGCGGCCAGGCCGGCCGTGAAGGACAGCCGGGAGACCCAGGGGCTGCCGAACGCCGCACCGGTGTAGGCGAAGAGCAGGTAGCCCACGCTCTCCACCTGCGGGTCCACCTTGGCGGCCAGCTGGCTCAGGCCGAGCAGGGTCGCCGCGACGGTGGTCAGGTCCGGGTGCTTCCGCCGGAAGACCATCAGCCAGGCCATCACCGCCCCGAGCACCAGGCTCTCCCGGTTCCCGCCGCTGACGAATGCCAGCAGGCAGAACAGGAGGAGCAACAGTGCCCAGGCGGAGTCGACCACCATCGGGTGGCGGCGGAACCAGGCGTTGAGTCGATGCACGGGTCAAGCCTAGGCAGTCGGGGAAGCCCGCCAGGTCAGCCGTAAGGGCGATCCGTCCTACTCCGCAGGGTGGAGAGGGAGGTGTACGGACGGACAGGGTGCCGGCCCGCCCGGAGGGCGGCAGGGCGCGGGGTGGTGGTCACCCCGGGGCGCGGGGTGGTGGTCACCCCGGGGGCGCGGGGAACTGCGCGAATCGGAAGAAGCTGGCCCGTGTGCCGGGTACGGACAGCCACTTGCAAGTGAAGCTCCGTACCCGGCACACGGGTCGGTGCCTCCCGCAGCGCGCAGTTCCTCGCGCCCCTGACCGCCCTCCGGGCGGGTAGCGTCCCCGCACATGGAGTGGATGCGCTGGCGGCCCGCCACGGAGCGGGCGTTGTACGGACCGGAGGGGTTCTACCGGAGGCCGGAGGGCCCTGCCGGGCACTTCCGGACCTCGGTGCACGCCTCGCCGAAGTACGCCGCGGCGGTGGCCCGGCTGCTGACGGAGACGGACGCGGCGCTCGGCCGCCCCGCGGAGCTCGCGCTGGTGGACGTCGGGGCCGGGCGGGGCGAGCTGCTCGCCGGGGTGCTGGCGGCGGTGGGGCCGGAGCTGGCGGGGCGGCTGCGCCCGTACGCGGTGGAGCTGGCGGAGCGGCCGGCGGGCACGGACCCGAGGATCGTCTGGACGGACCGGGTGCCCGACGGGGTGTCAGGTCTGCTGTTCGCCAACGAGTGGCTGGACAACGTGCCGCTGGACCTGGCCGAGCGGGACGAGGACGGGCGGCTGCGGTACCAGGAGGTGACGGTCCGCGGGGAGCGCCGGCTCGGTGCGGAGCTCGACGCGGAGGACGCGGACTGGGCGGCCGCGTGGTGGCCCGAGGGCGAGGTGGTCGAGCTGGGCGGGCCCCGGGACGCGGCCTGGGCGGGGGCGGTCGGCGCGCTGGAGCGCGGCCTGGCGGTCGCGGTGGACTACGCGCACACCCTGGCCTCCCGCCCGTACGGGGAGACCCTGACCGGCTTCCGGGAGGGCCGCGAGGTGCGGCCGGTGCCGGACGGCTCCTGCGACGTGACCGCGCACGTGGCGCTGGACGCGGTGGCGGTGCCCGGCCTCCACACCCTGTGGACGACGCAGCGGGAGGCGCTGCGGGCGCTGGGGGTGCACGGGGCGCGCCCGCCGCTGGCACTGGCATCCACGGATCCGGTGGCCTACCTGCGGGCGTTGGGCGGGGCCGGGGAGGGGGCCGAACTGACCGACCCGTCCGGGCTCGGGGCCTTCGGCTGGCTGGCCCAGGCCGTCCGCATGCCGGTACCGGAGAGCCTGGCGGGGCTGCCGGGATGGCAGACTCTCACCCCATGAGGGAGACCACGGTCGGCGTCGGTGCGGGTGCCGAGAATCTTGTCGGCGAGCTGGGCACCAGCGACATGGTGCTCAACATCGGCCCGCAGCACCCGTCCACGCACGGCGTGCTGCGGCTGAAGCTGGTGCTGGACGGCGAGCGGATCGTGGCCGCCGAGCCGGTGGTCGGCTACATGCACCGCGGCGCGGAGAAGCTCTTCGAGGCCCGCGACTACCGACAGATCGTCATGCTGGCCAACCGCCACGACTGGCTGTCGGCCTTCTCCAACGAGCTGGGCGTGGTGATGGCGGTCGAGCGGATGCTCGGCATGGAGGTGCCCGAGCGGGCGGTCTGGCTGCGCACCCTGCTGGCCGAGCTGAACCGGGTGCTCAACCACCTGATGTTCCTCGGCTCGTACCCGCTGGAGCTCGGCGGGATCACCCCGGTCTTCCACGCCTTCACCGGCCGCGAGGAGCTCCAGCACGTGCTGGAGGAGGCCAGCGGCGGCCGGATGCACTACATGTTCAACCGGGTCGGCGGCCTCAAGGAGGACCTCCCGGCCGGCTGGCTGGGCCGCTGCCGCGCCGCGGTCGGCAGCGTGCGCGCGCAGCTGCCGGTCTTCGAGGAGCTGGTGCTCGGCAACGAGATCTTCCGGGGCCGCACCGCCGGGGTCGGCGTGCTCTCCCGCGAGCACGCGCTCGCGTACGGGGTCAGCGGCCCGATCGCCCGGGCCAGCGGGCTGGACTTCGACCTGCGCCGCGACGAGCCCTACCTGGCGTACGGGGAGCTGGCGGACGTGCTGCACGTCGCGGTCCGCGAGGAGGGCGACTGCCTGGCCCGCTTCGAGTGCCTGCTCGAACAGACCGTCAACTCGCTGGAGCTGGCCGAGGCCTGCCTGGACCGGCTGGCCGAACTGCCGCCCGGCCCGGTCAACCAGCGGCTGCCCAAGGTGCTCAAGGCACCCGAGGGCGCCACCTACGCCTGGACCGAGAACCCGCTCGGCGTCAACGGCTACTACCTGGTCTCCCGGGGCGACAAGACCCCCTGGCGGCTCAAGCTGCGCTCCGCCTCGTTCAACAACATCCAGGCCCTGACCGAGCTGCTGCCCGGCACCCTGGTCGCCGACATGGTGGCGATCCTGGGCTCGATGTTCTTCGTGGTCGGCGACATCGACAAGTGACCCCGGGGTGCCCCACCGGCCAGGTGGGGCACCGGAGTTGATCGTCCGTCAGACCTTCGGGTCGGCCGGGTGCGGGGCCACCGCGATGCCGGTCCCGATCCGCTGCTCGCACAGCCCGGCCAGCACCGCGTAGCCCTCGGGGCCCATCAGCTCGGTGAGTTCGGGCCGGTACGAGACGTAGACCGGGTCGGCGGCCTGGTGCGCGTCCGGGCTGCCGGTGCACCACCAGTGCAGGTCGTGGCCGCCGGGGCCCCAGCCGCGACGGTCGTACTCGCCGATCGAGACCTGCAGGTAGCGGGTGTCGTCCGGGCGGTCGATCCAGTCGTAGGTGCGGCGCACCGGCAGCTGCCAGCAGACGTCCGGCTTGGTCTCCAGCGGCTCGCGGCCCTCCTGGAGGGCCAGGATGTGCAGCGAGCAGCCGCCGCCGCCGGGGAAGCCGGGGCTGTTGCGGAACAGGCAGGCGCCGTCGATCCGGCGGGTCTGCCGGTCGCCGTCCTCGTCGAACATGGTGATGCCGCCGTCGAGCACGATCCGGCCCTTGGCGTCGGTGCCGTGCGCGAAGTTCTCCCAGATCTCCGGGGTCAGCCGGGCGGCGTGCTCGGCCACCCGCTGCTCGTCGTCCTCGTCCGAGTAGTGCGCGCCGAGCGTGCAGCAGCCGTCGGACTCGCCCCGGCCCTCCCGGATGCCCTGGCAGCCCTGGCCGAAGATGCAGCTCCAGCGCGAGGTGAGCCAGGTCAGGTCGCAGCGGAAGACCTGCTCCTCGTCGGCCGGGTCGGCGAACTCCACCCAGGCCCGGGCGAAGTCGAGCGGGACCTCGGGGCGCATGCCCGGCATGCCGAGGTCGGTCTTCTTGGCGGGCTTGTCGGCCTTCGGCTTCTTCTTGCCGTGCTGCTTGCTCTGCTTGCTCTCTGCTGCCACCCGGTAAGGGTATGGCCTGGGCGGAAGGATGCCAGGTGACGGGCCCGGCGCAGGTGAAGCCCGTGTGTGGAAGCGGCACGTGCCCTGGGGTGGCGGGTGGGCTGGCCCTAGGATGACTGCCTGGTATTCGCACGGGGGCGCTGGGGGAGTGGGCGGATGAGTACGGGTGGAACGGGTGACTTCCTGATCAAGCCGTGGGAAGTGCGCGGCGAGGGTCGGGAGTTCGGGAAGATCTCGCAGGACTTCGAGGCCGCGGCCGAGGCCCTGGAGCAGGGCATGGCCGGGCTCGGCACGCCGTGGGGCGCGGACGCCCCCGGCAGCGGCTTCGGCACGCAGTACACCGAGGCGCAGGGCATGCTGCTGGCCGGGCTGCACGGCCTGGCCGGCCGGCTCGGCCAGGTCGGCGCCAAGCTCAACACGATGGCCGACTCGTCCGAGCGGACCGACGGGGACGTCAGCGCCGACCTGGGCAGAGCGCACCCCGACGTGGCGCCGGTGGCCCCGCCGAAGCTCTGACGCACCGTCCGGTGCGGCCTGCGGCGGGGAACCGCGGCGGGCCCGCGCTCGTGTACGTCTCCGTTCCCCGCCGCGCGCCGCGGCCGGACGGCCTGTCCTGCTGAACGTCCCGCTCGACCGGAATGAAGGAGGGACCCGGTGTCCCGCAACGTGCCCGAGGAACTCGCCCCGGTGCTGGCCAGGTTGGGCCACCAGTGGCCGCAGGCCGACGAGGAGGGGCTGCGCCGCGCGGCCGGCCTCTGGCGCGAGTTCGGCGCCGAGGCCGAGCGGCTGGGCCGCCGGGGCGGGGACTCCGCGCAGCGGGTCACCGGGGAGAACAAGGGCCGGGCGGTGGACGCCTTCGCCGAGCACTGGCGCGGCTTCGCCGGCGGCGGCCGGGGCAGCCTGGACGACGCGCACGGCGCCGCCGAACTGCTGGCCGGGGCCTTCGAGCGGGCGGCCCGGGCGGTGGACTCCTGCAAGGCGGAGATCATCGCGGTGCTCCGCGAGCTGGCCGAGGAGATCAAGCTGGCCGAGAAGGTCGAGGCGGCGGCCAAGGCCGTGCTCGGCACGGTCGGCGGCGCGGTGGCCGACGCGGTGGTCGGGGTCGGCGAGAAGGTCGCGGTCGAGCTGGCCCGGCACAAGGTCGGCAACCTGCTGGAGGAGCTCGGCCGGGAGATGAAGGAGGGGCTCCAGCAGGCGCTGAAGGAGCCCGCCGTCACCACCCTGGAGCGGATCGCCGTGGCCGACGGCTACCAGTCGGTCCGGGCCGTCTCCGCAGCGGGTGGCGGGGTGGCGGCCGGGGCACTGCTCGGCGGCCGCGCGGTGGCCAAGGTGCGCGGGCTGTCGGCGGTGGTCGGCCGGGACGGCGAGGTGGTGAAGGACAGTCAGGGCCGGCCGGTGCTGGTGGACGAGAGCGGCAACCGGGTGGAGGGCGTCGACGGCGTCGTCCCCCAGGTCGGCTCGGACGGCAAGCCGCTGGTCGGGCCGGACGGCAAGGTGGCCGTGGTCGGCGAGGACGGCAAGCCGGTGGTCGGCCTGGCCTGCGGCAGCGACGGCAAGCCGCTGCGCGACTCCACCGGCGCCCTGGTGGTGGTCGGCGCGGGCGGCCTGATCGCCGCCGCCGGGGTGACCGTGGCGCTCGGCCGGGACGGCAAGCCGGTGACCGGCACCGACGGCGAGGTGGTGGTGCTGGACCGCGAGGGCCAGCCGGTGCGCGGCAGCGACGGGCACACCGCCAAGGTGGACCGTTCGGGCGAGTTGGTGACCGACCGCAGCGGCCACGTGGTGATGGTCGACGACGACGGCCGGACCGCCGGGCCGGAGACCGCGCACGGCAAGAAGCCGGGGACGGGCCTCGGGCTCGACCTCGGCGGCGTCGGGGCGGACGTGCAGGTCGGGCCGGGCGGCCTGGAGGTGGACGCGCACCTCGGCGGCAACGGGCACGGGAACGGGCACGGGCAGGAGGACCCGTACGGGAACGGCCGGGGCGGCGTCCAGGTGCAGGTCGGCCCGGTCTCGGCCGGGGCGGGCTCCTACGACCCGCGCCACGACGACCCGTACGACCGCAACGGCCAGGGCTCGGTCCACCAGCAGGACACCTGGCGCCAGGGCGGCGGCACCCAGCCGCGGACCGTGGTCTCGGTGGACGCGGATCCCGGCTACCAGGGCGGCGGGTACGACCGGGGCGAGGACGACCGCCCGGTGCACCGGCCCCTCGGGACCCTGCGCACCGACTCGGTGGCGGTGGCCCCGCCGCAGAGCGGTCCCTCCTCGGTCTTCGGTGACGGACCGTCGACCGGGACGGGCTGGGGGCGGCACGAGCCCTCGGCGCCGAGTGCGGCCGGTGGCGCCGGTGGCTCCGGCGCGTCCGGCGGGTCGTTCGGCTCCGGTGGTGCCTCGGGCGGGCTCGGCCCGGTCGGCGGGCAGTCCGGGCTCGGCACCCCGCCGATGGGCATGGGCCAGCCGACGCCCGCCGCGCCCGCGTCCCCGGCCGCTCCGGTGACCGCGGCCCCGCCTGCCGCCGGTGCCGCCGGTGCTCCCGTGGCGGGTGGTGCGGGTGGTGCGGCCGCCGTGGCCTCGCCCGGTGCCGCCGGTGCTCCCGGGGCGGGTGGCCAGGCTGCTGCGGTCGGCGCGGTCGGTGCCGTGGCCGGTCCGCAGCAGCCCGGCGCGGCCGCCCCGCGCGCCGCGCAGCCCGTCGGGCTGGTGCCCAACCCGGTGCCCGCCCCGGCGGCGCCCGCGCCTCCGGCCGCCGGTGCGGTGGTGGTCGGCCCGGTCACCGGGCGGACCTTCGACCTGCCGCCGGTGGGCCGCCGCGAGGACGACTCGCCGGTCGCCGTGGCCCAGGCCGCGCCGCTGGCCGCGATGTTCCTGCTGCTGCACGACTACCGCCGCACCGCGCCCGAGCAGCCCGGCGAGCGCGCCCGCCCGCGCGTCATCGCGGACGGGCGCCCGTACGGCGCGGCCGGCGGGCTCGGGCCGGTCGACCCGGCCCACCAGGCCGAGGTGGAGCGCCGGGTGCCCCGCACCGAGGAGGGCGAGCCCGCCGCGCCGGCCGACCCGAGGCTGGGCGACTGGCCGGAGGCGCTGAACGGTGGCGGCTTCCGCGAGCCGGGCCGCTCCAACAACGCGCTCGACCTCTCGCTCTCCGCCCTCGACAGCTACCTGGGCAACCCCACCTGCGGTGCCCCCCGGCTGCCCGACGGCCCGGCGGGGGAGTACGGCGGCCGGGACCGCGCCGAGCGCGAGCTCGGCACCCAGTTCAAGGACCTGGGCTACGGTGACGACGCCCTCGGGCAACTCGCCGACCTGCTCCGCCAGTTGGGCACGGGCGCGCAGGCGGTGCTGCTCACCCTGGACGGGTACGGCCGCTCGCACCTGTGGAACGCGTTCGTGGCCGGTGCCACGATCAGCTACCTCGACCCGCAGACCGGCTACCGCTCCTCCGCCCCGCTGCACCCGGCCGACCACGGCCTCTGGGCCATCGCGCTGGAGGCCGGCGGCCGCCCGGTGGACCTCTCGGCCCTCCAACCCGCCATCCCGGTGGTCGAGTTGACCCCGGCGCCCGCACCCGATCCGCTGGTCAAGCCGGTGCCGGAGCCTCCCGCGCCGCCGCGCTCGCGGCTCACCATCCACCGGGGCAGCTCCCGTTGACCGTCCGCACGCCGAACGCCCGCACCACTGCCAGGAGTTGCCGATGACCACCCTCGCGCAGGCCCTTGAGGCCGCCCACCGCTGGGTGAACGCCGAGCTCTCCCCGGAGGCCGTCCGGCCGGTCAAGGCACACGAGTTCGACCTCGGCTGGGTGGTCTGGCCGGAGCCCGCCCCCGTCCGGGTCGACCCGCTCACCGGCGAACGCCGCGCCCCCGAGGAGCTCGGCGCCGCCTGCGCGGTCATCGACCGGGCCACCGGTGAGCTCACCGTCTGGCCCTCCGTCCCCGTCCCGCAGGTGATCGAGCTCTACCGTGACCGGCTCGGCGCGGGCCACTACGACCCGGCCCTGCCGCCCGCCACCGGCCCCGGCTGCCGCGCCCAGTTCGTCTACCGCGACGCCCTCGGCGAGCAGCGCACCCTGGTGCTCCGCTCCGCCCCCGGCCGTCCCCACCCCGCGCTGCGCGCCTGGGCCCAGCTGAGCGAGCAGGGCGTCCAGCCCGAGGACGTGCTCGCCGTCCACACCGACCTGCGCCCCTCGATGCTCCCCGGCGGCTACGTCGCCGCCTCCCTGCTGGCCGAACTCCCCGGCACCCGGCACAGCCACGACCTCGCCTACGGCCCGCGCTTCGACGGGCGGGCCCGGGCCGTGCGGACCCTCGACTCCACGCCCCGGATCAACCGGGTGCCCTTCCCGGCGAACGTCCCGCCCGCCCAGCCCGAGGCGGAGGCGGCGCTGGCCGCCCGGCTGACGGCTCAGTTCGGCGAGGGCGGGGTGCGGCGCTTCGACCCGGCGGCGGTGCTCGCGGCCGACCTGCCCGAGGCGGTCGGCCGGCCGCTGGTCCGGGTCGGGCTGCCGGTCGGGGTGCGGGGCTTCTTCGAGCTCTACCACCCGGTCTCGGACGGGGTGTCCGGCGCGGCGCCGGTCCTGCCGGAGCTGGCCGAGGTGCTGGCGGAGGACGGGCGCGGGAGCCGCGCCACCGAGGCGGCCCGGCGGGACCTGCTCGGCCAGGTGCTGATCGGCACCGACGGGTGGGCCCGGTTCACCGTCGACACCGCACGGGGCCGGGTCCGGGCGGTCGACCCCGACACCGCGGAGTTCCGCTACGTCAACGCCGACCTCACCGCCTTCGCCCGCTCCCTCGCCCTCCTCGCCGACCGCTACCCCCGCCTCCGCGACCTCCACCCCCTGGCGGCCGGCCAGGCCGTCGCCGAACTCCAGTGGTCCCTCGCGGGCCTGGACCGCACCGTCTTCTCGGACCCCGAGAACTGGTGGTCCGTCATCGTCGAACAGCTCTGGCACGGCCTCCTCTAGGAAAGTGGTCACACCGGGGGCGCGAGGAACTGCGCGAACCGGAAGGCGGACCAGGGCTAGATCGGGGCACGTGAGCCAGTTGCACGTGCTGCCGTTCCCCTGCGCGCAGTTCCTTGCGCCCCCGGCATCACCTGAGGAAGTTCTCCAGGGTGGTGGCGAAGGCGACCGGGGTCTCCTGCATGGGGTAGTGGCCCGAGGCGGGGAGGAGTTCGAGGTCGCCCTCGGGGTAGTGGGTGAGCCAGGTGGAGCGGTAGTAGTCCTCGTTGAGGGCCAGGTCGTGCTCACCGACGAAGGCCCGGGCGGGCAGCCGCAGGCCGGAGACCTCGGCGCTCAGGTCGACGGTGGTCCACTGCTCCAGGTAGGAGGCGAAGGCCTCGGGCCGGGAGGCCCCGAGCGAGTTGGCGACCATCCGGTCGAGCCAGACGCCGGTGGCCCGGTTGCCGGTGACCAGGTCGATGATGGCGCGGCGGTTGCCGGGCTCGGCGGCGGCCCCGTGGAAGAGGTCGTACGCCTCGCCGAGCTCGTACGCGGAGGCGGCCACCGGCGCGACGCCGGCCAGCTTGCGGACCCGCTCGGGCGCCCGGGCCAGCACCTGCTGGGCCGCCTTGCCGCCCATCGAGTGCCCGACCAGGGAGAAGGTCTCCCACCCCAGCTGGTCGGCCAGCGCCAGGGCGTCCCCGGCGATCTCGGCCAGGCTGTACTCGCCCTCGACCGCGGCCCGCTCGCCGTAACCGCGGTAGTCGAGGAAGGCGTAGCTGAAGGCCGAGCCGTCGAGGTACTCGGGGAACGGGCCCCAGCCGGCGCTGGTGCCGAACCAGTCGTGCAGCACCAGGACGCCGTGTTCGCCGGAGCCCACCAGGCGGTGAGTGATCGTCATCTCGGTCTCCTCCACGTCGAGTTGATCCAGGCGACGCTAGCGGCAGCGGGCCGGTCCCGGGGCCGGTGAGGTGTTATCCGGCCACCTGTGCGGCCGGATCGCGTAGCGTGGGCGGTTATGCGACTCGGTGTGCTCGACGTAGGTTCCAACACCGTCCACTTCCTCGTGGTGGACGCCCACCCCGGTGCTGCCCCGCTGCCCGCGTACTCCCACAAGGCGGAGCTGAGGCTGGCGGAGCTGCTGGACGGGGACGGTGCGATCACCGACGTCGGGGTGGACAAGCTGGTGGCCATGGTGGCCTCCTCGATCCGGGTGGCCGAGGACAAGGGCGTGGTGGACCTGCTGCCGTTCGCCACCTCGGCGGTCCGGGAGGCGGCCAACGGCGAGGCGGTGCTGCGCCGGGTGGCCGAGGAGACCGGGGTGGAGCTGCGGGTGCTGTCGGGCCCGGACGAGGCCCGGCTGACCTTCCTGGCGGTGCGGCGCTGGTACGGCTGGTCCTCCGGGCGGCTGCTGGACCTGGACATCGGTGGCGGCTCGCTGGAGCTGGCGGCCGGCCTGGACGAGCAGCCGGACGTGGTCTGTTCGCTGCCGCTGGGCGCGGGCCGGCTGACCGCCCGGCTGCCCGGGGACGTCGCGGACCCGGAGGACATCCGGGAGCTGCGCCGGTACATCCGGGCCGAGATCGCGCAGGTGGTGGGCGAGTTCACCCGGCGCGGGGCGCCGGACCACGCCGTCGGCACCTCGAAGACCTTCAAGCAGCTGGCCCGGATGACCGGCGCGGCGCCGGCCGAGGCGGGGCCGCTCGCGGTCCGGAAGCTGACCCGGGCCGGGCTCTCCGCCTGGGTGCCGCGGCTGGCCGGGATGACGGTGGCTCAGCGGGCGCAGATCCCGGGCGTCTCCGAGGGGCGGGCGAGACAGCTACTGGCGGGCGCCCTGGTGGCGGACGCCGCGATGGACCTGTTCGGGCTGGAGGAGCTGGACATCTGCCCGTGGGCGCTGCGCGAGGGCATCATCCTGCGCCGCCTGGACACCCTCGACAGCCCCTCGGACCGGCACCCCGCGCTGACGGGGTGACAGACCTGCGCGGGTCGGCGGCGTGACGGGGCGCACACCAATACCGGCGCGCGCCGCTTACGCTGTCTCCCGTGGCGGAAGCAGCGGACGAGGACGGGTCGCGGCGGGGCCGCGCGGCCGGTGACAGCACCCGGCAGCCGCGCAGGGCCCGCAAGGCGCCTGCGCCGGAGACCACGGGCTCCGACGACCCGCAGCCGGTGAGGAAGGCCGCGAAGAAGGCCGCCAAGAAGGCCGCGAAGCGGGCGGAGAAGGCCGAAGCGGCCAAGGCCACGAAGCCCGTCGAGGGGAGGAGGGCCGCCAAGCCGCCCCGGCAGTCGCAGCTGGCCCTCGCCACCCAGGCGGTCAAGGCCGTCCGGGCCGCGAAGAAGCCGGCCCTGCGGGCCCCGCTGCTGCGCACCACCGACCGCCTGGTACTGCCGCCGCACGCCGACGGCCTGCACGTGCCGGACACCAAGGTGGTGCTCTCCACCGCCTCGGTCTACCCGGAGAACACCGCCACCGCCTTCGAGCTGGCCGCCCGGCTCGGCTACGACGGCGTGGAGGTGATGGTCTGGAACGACCCGGTCAGCCAGGACATCGAGGCGCTGCGCCGGCTCTCCGACGAGTACCGGATGCCGATCCTGGCGGTGCACGCTCCCTGCCTGCTGATCACCCAGCGGGTGTGGAGCACCGACCCGTGGACCAAGCTGGTCCGCGCCCGGGCCGCCGCCGAGAAGCTCGGCGCGGACACCGTGGTGGTGCACCCGCCGTTCCGCTGGCAGCGCCAGTACGCCCGGGAGTTCGTCGAGGGCGTGCACCGGATGGCCGGGGAGACGGACGTCCGCTTCGCGGTGGAGAACATGTACCCGTGGCGCTACCGGGACCGCGAGATGCTCGCCTACGCGCCGGGCTGGGACGTCACCGAGGAGGCGTACCGGCACTACACGGTGGACCTCTCGCACGTGGCCACCTCGCGGGTGGACGCCTTCGAGATGGTGGACCGGATGGGGGAGCGGCTGGCCCACGTGCACCTGGCCGACAGCCTGGGCTCCGCCAAGGACGAGCACCTCATCCCGGGCCGGGGGAACCAGCCCTGCGCCGAGCTGCTGGAACGTCTGGCCCGCACCGGCTTCGAGGGCCACGTGGTGCTGGAGGTCAACACCCGCCGCTCCGCCTCCCCCGCCGAACGCGAGGCCGATCTGGCCGAGGCGCTCGCCTTCACCCGGCTCCACCTGGCCACGGTGGCGAAGTAAGCCCGGGCTACCGTGGGTCCATGACGTCCTATCAGTTGCACGACCACGCGAACTCGTTCGGTGCGGTGGCGGCCGAGTACGACACCGCCCGCCCCTCCTACCCGGCCGGACTCTTCGACCGCCTGGAGGAGTTGGCCGGCTTCCCGCTCAAGGGTGCCGAGGTGCTGGACGTCGGTGCGGGCACCGGCATCGCCACCCGCCTGCTGGCCGCCCGGGGCGCCCGGGTCACCGCCGTCGAGCCCAGCCCGGGGATGGCGGCGCGGCTGCGCGCGGTCAGCCCGGAGCTGCCGCTGGTCAAGGGGACCGGGGACGAGCTGCCGTTCCACGACGCCACCGCGGACCTGATCACGTACGCCCAGGCCTTCCACTGGACCGACCCGGGCCGCTCGATCCCGGAGGCCCTGCGGGTGCTCCGCCCGGGCGGCTCGCTGGCGGTCTGGTGGAACGTCAGGGATCCGGAGGTCCCGTGGGTCCGGGCCCAGGGCGAGCGGCTGAAGGCCGGCACCCCGGAGAGCTACCACGGGTACGGGGCGGTGAAGGAGGTCACCGTGGAGTTCGCCCCGTACGGGCTGCCGAGCGGCCACGTGGTGCTGCGCTGGGACCGCCGGATCACGGTGGACGCGATGCTCACCGACCTGCGGTCCCGCTCCTACGTCGCGGTGCTGCCGGAACGGCGGCGGGAGGAGCTGTTGGCGGCGGAACGGGACGCGCTGCTCGCCGAGTTCCCGGACGGCGAGCTGGTCGACCCGTACGTGCTCGACCTCACGGTGCTCACGAAGGAGTGACCGGATGGCGGACGGAGTGTCCGTCCGCTGGAACCGAGGCGTAGGCTCGACAGCCACGGCGGCCCTGCACCCTCCCACCTGAGCGGGGCCCGCCCCGGAGCCTCCGAAGGAGTGGAGCACAGTGCCCGAGCTGAAGTCCCGTACGGTCACCCACGGTCGCAACATGGCAGGCGCCCGGGCGCTTCTCCGGGCCGCGGGCGTAGCCCGGGAGGACTTCGGCAAGCCGATCATCGCGGTGGCCAACTCCTTCACCGAGTTCGTCCCCGGGCACACCCACCTCCAGCCGGTCGGCCGGATCGTCTCCGAGGCGATCAAGGAGGCGGGCGGCATCCCCCGCGAGTTCAACACCATCGCGGTGGACGACGGCATCGCCATGGGCCACCACGGCATGCTCTACTCGCTGCCCTCGCGCGACCTGATCGCCGACTCGGTGGAGTACATGGTCTCCGCGCACTGCGCGGACGCGCTGATCTGCATCTCCAACTGCGACAAGATCACCCCCGGCATGCTGATGGCCGCGCTGCGCCTCAACATCCCGACGGTCTTCGTCTCCGGCGGCCCGATGGAGGCCGGCCAGGCCGTCCTGGTGGACGGCACGGTGCGCAAGCTCGACCTGGTGAACGCGATCTCCGACGCGGTGAACGAGAACGTCTCCGACGAGGACATCGCGATCATCGAGGAGAACGCCTGCCCGACCTGCGGGTCCTGTTCGGGCATGTTCACCGCCAACTCGATGAACTGCCTGGCCGAGGCGATCGGCCTGGCCCTGCCGGGCAACGGCTCGGTGCTGGCCACCCACACCGCCCGCAAGGCGCTGTACGAGGACGCCGGCCGCACGATCGTCGACATCACCAAGCGGTACTACCACCAGGACGACGCCACGGTGCTGCCCCGCTCGGTGGCCTCCCGCGCCGCGTTCGAGAACGCGATGGCGCTGGACATCGCGATGGGCGGCTCGACCAACACCATCCTGCACCTGCTGGCCGCCGCCCAGGAGGCCGAACTCGACTTCGACATGCGGGACATCGACGCCATCTCGCGCAAGGTGCCCTGCCTCTCCAAGGTCGCGCCGAACGGCAAGTACTACATGGAGGACGTGCACCGGGCCGGCGGCATCCCCGCCATCCTGGGCGAGCTCTACCGCGGCGGGATGCTGAACGAGGACGTGCACACCGTGCACTCCGCGACGATGGCCGAGTGGCTCAAGTCCTGGGACATCCGCGGCGGTTCGCCCTCCCCGACGGCGGTCGAGCTGTTCCACGCGGCCCCCGGCTGCGTCCGCTCCGCCACCGCCTTCTCGCAGTCCGAGCGCTGGGACACCCTGGACACCGACGCGGCGAACGGCTGCATCCGCTCGGTCGAGCACGCCTACTCGGTGGAGGGCGGCCTGGCCGTGCTCTACGGCAACCTCGCCGAGGACGGCTGCATCGTGAAGACCGCCGGTGTCGACGAGTCGATCTGGACCTTCTCCGGCCCGGCCGTCGTCCTGGAGTCGCAGGAGGACGCGGTGGACGCGATCCTCACCAAGCGGGTCAAGGAGGGCGACGTGGTGGTCATCCGCTACGAGGGCCCCAAGGGCGGCCCCGGCATGCAGGAGATGCTCTACCCGACCTCCTTCCTCAAGGGCCGCGGCCTGGGCAAGGCCTGCGCGCTGATCACCGACGGCCGCTTCTCCGGCGGCACCTCGGGCCTGTCCATCGGCCACGCCTCGCCCGAGGCGGCCTCCGGCGGCACCATCGCGCTGGTCGAGGACGGTGACGTCATCGCGATCGACATCCCCAACCGCTCGGTCGAGCTCAAGGTCTCCTTCGAGGAGCTGCACGAGCGGCGCCTCAAGCTGGAGGCGGAGACCGGCTACCGGCCCAAGGACCGGGTCCGCCCGGTCAGCGCGGCGCTCAAGGCGTACGCGGCGATGGCCACCTCGGCCGACAAGGGCGCGGTGCGCGACGTCAGCAAGCTGGGCTGACCCGACGTCAGGCGGCCGCTCCCGGGTGATCCGGGAGCGGCCGCTTCGTCGTTCCCGGGGTGCCCCGTGTCATCATCGGAGCCGTGAGCGAGCAGACTGAGCACCCCGACGGCACCCCCGAGCCGATCCGCTGGTTCGGCACCAGCTGGGTGGAGCGCGGCTCCGGCTACTGGGCCCGCCGGGTCGCGGTGCCGCTCGGAGCCCTGGCCGCCGCCGCGGCCGGCGCCCTGCTGCTGCGCTTCGCGGTGGAGGGCGTGCGGGACTCCGAGGCCGGCGGGGTGGTCTACGGGCTGCTGGTGGCCGCCATCGGGCTCTGCTCCCTGCTGGCCGGGCTGCGCACCTGGAAGGTGCTGAGCGAGGGCAAGGAGAGCCTCACCGGCTGGATGACCGAGGAGAAGTCGCTCGGCGCGGTCTGGCTGATCGGCTTCGTCGGCGCGCTGGTCGCCTACTTCCTGCGCAGCCTGCTGGAGGCCCCGGGCGAGAGGGTGAAGCGGGCCCGGTACGAGGAGGCCCTGGCCGCCGTCGACCGCCGCCGGGCCGCGAAGGCCGCGCGCAGCGGCAATCCCGGGCGGCCGAAGAAGCGCCGCTGAGGCTCCGTCAGACCGGTTTGGGCACGTCCTGCGCGGGCGCCGTGGGATCGGCCGGGGCGGTCGGGGTCGGCTTCGGCTGAGGTGTCACGGGGGTGGCCGGCTCCCGCACGGTGTCGGCCGCCACCTTCAGGCTGAACAGCACGATCGCGCAGACCGCGACCACGATCAGCCAGGTCTGCCACGAGGCCCCGGCACCTCCGGCGCCCCGGCGGATCCCCCGGCGGCTCCCGGCCCCGGACTTCCGGCGGGCCGCCTTCGGCCCGTCGTTGACCGAGCGGCGGCCGCCCGGGTCGTGCGGCGGGGTGTGCTTCCACCGGGCGGCCAGCATCCTGGTCCGACCGCTGGCCTCCTTGACGGTGGCAGCCCGGACGAAGGCCTCGTCCAGGACGAGACCCTCGAACGGGTCCTTCTCCGACGGTTCGTCGGCTGAGCGCGGCTCTGGCTCATCGGCTATCGGCACGCCGTCAGTATGCCCCCCGCCCCCGTCGGGGACGCGTGAATTCGATCAGCCGGGGGACTCAGCTGCGGGTGGTGGTCCCGCACTCCTCGTGCTTCTCGATGTCCTTGCTGCGGTCGTACGGGTCGCTGCTCGGGCCGGTCGGCTCCGGCCGGGTGCCGAAGCTCATGTTGAACTGGGCGAACTGCGGGTGGAAGAAGCCGTCGTAGACGTCGCAGGCGCTGTTGCCGACGTCGCTGTCGGTGTCCGCGAAGCGGATCTTCTTGCTGTCCACGTCGTACCGGGCCGGGTCGTAGAACCGGAAGGCCATCACCCGTCGGACGATGGTCCGGGCGGTCCAGGTGTTCGGAGCGACGTCCTCGGTCGTGAAGCCGGCCGGCTTCACGGTGCCGGCGGCGGGCGAGGGCCGCTTCTTGCCGGCCTCCGGGCCGGGGCGCAGCGCGTAGACGAAGGTGTAGTCGGTGCGGACCAGCAGGCCCTTCTCGCCGTCGCCCTCGAAGCTCATCCGGCCCTGCACCTTCACGGTGTCGTTCACCGGGATCGCGTCGCGCGGGTCGAAGCGGCTGAACACCGAGGTCGCGTCCCCCTTCTCGGAGGGCGCGCGCAGCCAGCCTTCGGTCTGCCGCCGCGGATCGGTGTCGAGCATGGACAGCGCGGTGTCGGTCTGCCCGCCCGCGACCATCGCGTGGTCCAGGTTCGAGGCCACCAGGAAGTCCTTGACCAGCTTGAGCCGGGCGGCCACCTGGTCGGCGTCGAAGGTGCCGACCGCCTGGGCCTGCGGCAGCAGGATCGCGTCCGGCCCGGCCGGCCAGCCCTCGGCCGGGGAGCCGGCCCAGGGGCGGGCCACGGTGGGCTGCTGCTCGTCCACCTGCGGGGCGGCCGCGGTCGGCTTCGCGGTCTCCGGGCCGACGGTCGGCACCGGACGGGCCGCGGTGCCGTCGGCCGTCCCGGTGTCGCCGCGCCAGTCGGCGTACCAGCCGCGCAGCGACTCGACGTTGAGCGCGGCCAGCACCAGCGCCACGGCGAGCGCCACGTAGAGCGGCGCCTGCCAGTTCGGCCTGCTCCGGCGGACGTTGCCCCAGGGGTCGACGGGCTTCGGCTTGCGGCCGAAGCGGCGCTTCGGCTTCGGGCCGTCGTTGACGGAGCGGCGGCCGCCCGGGTCGTGCGGCGGCTGCTCCTTCCAGCGGGCGGCGAGCATCCGGGTGCGTCCGGACTGCTCCTTGACCTCGGCGGAGCGGACGAACTCCTCGTCCAGGACCAGCTTGTCGAACGGGTCCTCGGCGGGACGCGGCTCGGGCTCTTCGGCTATGGGCACGCGCACAGTATGCCGACGCCGTCGAGCGCCCGTTCGGGAGGGCCGGACGGTCCGCCGCTCCGCCGTTCCGGTGCGTACGGGTTGCTGACGGTTCGTCCGGTGTACGGCCGTCAGCGGGCGCGGCGCGAGCGCTTGACCGAGCCGACCACACCGGCGACCACCAGCAGCAGGCCGGCCGGCGCGAGCGAGGAGAACAGCGACTCGAACAGCTCGGTCCCCCCGAGGAAGGTCAGGTTCACCGTGTTGAGCAGCCAGAACGCGGCCGAAGCCGGGAGCGCCGAGCGCCACGGGTGCTCGGCGGCCCAGCGGTGGATCCGGCGGTCGGCCGCGTCCCGGCGCAGCTTCCCGCCCAAGGTCCCCACCAGGAACAGCACGAACAGCCCCAGCCCGGCCGGCCCCGCCACCACGTCCGCACCCCAGTGCCCGGTCACCACGTTCACCCCGAGCGCGGCCGAGCCCACCAGGGCCCCGGCCCCCGCGGCCGTCCGCCAGGGCCCCAGCGTCGCCGAAGCCACCGCCAACTGGTTCTTCTCACCACGCGACAGATCTCCGTGTCCCATGCCCTCCACGGTCCTCCCGTCCACTCCCGTAATCCATAGGGGCCACCCCTGACCTTCCCCCTACGGGGAACGACGGCCAGGAGTGGCCCCGAAGAAGGAGGACGCGGCGGCCGGGTGCGGTGGGCCGGGGCCGGGATCGCCGTGGTGCGGCGGAGCTCCTCCTCGTTCCCTCAGGTGCGGTACTCCAGGGTCAGGGTCGCCGCGGTGCCGCGTTGGAGGAAGAGGTAGGCGGTGCTGGAGAGCGGGCGGTCGAAGGCCAGGCGGAGTTGGAGGGGGGTGCCCGGGGTGACGGTGGGGTGGAAGTCGGTGGAGGTGCGGGTGCCGGAGCTGAAGGCGGGGATGGTGGCGGCGTCGGGGGTGTCGGCCAGGGCGGCGTAGTCCTCGGGGGTCGTGGTGCAGCCGGGGCCGAAGCAGCCGGCGCGGGTGGAGACGGTCAACTGGGCTTCGTTCCAGGGGTTTCCGCTGCCGCTGGCGTAGGAGACGGTGAGCCGGGCGGCGGTGACGGTGGCGCCGGCGGGGAGGGCGGAGGTGTCGAAGGAGAGCAGGGCCCGGTTCTGCTTGCCGTCGGTGCCGCGGCCCACGGCCAGGCCGAGGGTGCCGGCCAGGGTGCCGACGGTGGGGGAGGTGCCGTCGGTGTTGGCCTTCACGTAGCCGTCGCGGGTGGTGTCGTCGGAGAGGGCGAGGGTGCCCGTGGAGGGGGAAGGGGACGGGGACGGCGAGGGGGTGGGTGAAGTGCCGTCGAGGGAGAGGAACGTGGCGATGCGGTGGGACGCGCAGAGGTTGACGTCCAGGACGTAGGCGCCGGCCGTGCCGCACTGCTCGGCTCCGCTGCCCGGGTCGACCGGCTGCCCGTGTCCCATCCCGGTGATGGACCAAGTCTCCACCCGGGCCTGCCCGTTGGCGTCGGCGTAGACCTTGTGGGGGTTGCCCCCGACGGCCTCGGTGAGGGCGGGGGTCTGCGGGACGCCGTTGGCGTCCGTCCACTGCTCCATCAGCTCGGTGAGGTTCACGGGCTTCACCAGTGCGTCCGAACTCCCGTGCCAGATAGACACCTTGGGCCAGGGGCCGGTCCAGGACGGGTGGCCGGAGCGGACCAGGTCGCCCCACAGGGCGGGGGTCAGGTCGCGGCCGGTGGTCATGCAGTCCACGCTGGCCTGGGTCTGGGTGGAGGCGCAGCGGTACGGCAGCCCGGCCACCACCCCGCCGCCGGCGAACACGTCGGGGTAGTCGGCGAGCAGCGCGGCGGTCATCGCCCCGCCGGCCGAGAGCCCGGTGACGTAGACCCGGGACGGGTCGGTGGACAGGTCGGCGGTCGCCCGGGCGACCATCTGACGGATCGACAGCGCCTCGCCCTGGTCCCGGGAGTAGTCGCCGGGGACGAACCAGTTGAAGCAGCCGGAGGAGTTGTTGGCCGACTGCTGCTGCGGCAGCACCAGTGCGAAGCCGTACCGCTCGGCCCACTTGGTCCAGCCGGTCTCGTCGTCGTAGGCGGCGGCGGACTGGGTGCAGCCGTGCAGGGCGACCACCAGCGGCCGCCCGGCGGGCAGCCCGTCCGGGACGTAGCGGTACATCAGCAGGTTGCCGGGGTTGGAGCCGAAGCCGGTGACCTGGGTCAGGACGGCGGCGGCCCGGGCGGGGGAGGGGGAGAGGAGGGGGAGCGCGGCGGCGAAGAGCACGGCGAGCAGCGTCAGGACGGCTGCCCACCACGCCCGTTGGGGTCGGACGTGCATGGTGAAGGCTCCTGGGTGGGGGTGAAGCCGGGTGGGGGTTGCCGCGACGGTAGTGGCGGGGCGGTGGCCCCGGTCACGGTGCGGGCGGACACCGGCGGGCGGCCCGGGTGGCGGTGCCGCACATTGCCCACAGCGTGGACGGCTGCGCCGGACGGATGCCGCCTGGTGCGAGGATGGCCGTACACGTGAGCAAGGAGCGGCCATGACCAGCAGCGCGTCCGGACAGAAGATCGCCTTCCTCGGCACCGGCAAGATCGGGGAGGCCCTGCTCTCCGGTCTGCTGCGGGCCGGCACCGACCCGGCGGACGTCCTGGTCACCGCCCGCCGCCCCGAGCGAGCCGCCGAACTGACCGAGCGCTACGGCGTCACCGTGGTCTCCAACGCCGAGGCGGCCAAGCTGGCCGACACCCTGATCCTGGCGGTCAAGCCGCAGGACATGGGCACCCTGCTGGAGGAGCTCTCCCCGCACGTCGAGCCCGACCGGCTGGTCATCTCGGCGGCGGCCGGCGTGCCGACCCGCTGGTTCGAGGCCCGGCTGGCCCCCGGCACCCCGGTGGTCCGGGTGATGCCCAACACCCCCGTGCTGGTCGACGAGGGGATGAGCGTGATCTCCGGCGGCTCGCACGCCGAGGAGCAGCACCTGGAGCGGGCCGAGGAGATCTTCCGCTCGGTCGGCAAGGCGCTGCGCCTGCCGGAGAGCCAGCAGGACGCGGCCACCGCGCTCTCCGGCTCCGGCCCGGCCTACTTCTACTTCCTGGTCGAGGCGATGACCGACGCGGGCATCCTGCTCGGCCTGCCCCGGCACGTGGCGCACGACCTGATCGTGCAGTCCGCGATCGGCGCCTCGGTGATGCTCCGCGACTCGGGCGAACACCCCGTCAAGCTCCGCGAGGCGGTCACCTCCCCGGCCGGCACCACCATCGCGGCCATCCGCGAGCTGGAGAACCACGGCGTCCGGGCCGCCCTGCTCGGCGCCCTGGAGGCGGCCCGCAACCGCTCGCAGGAGCTGGCCTCCGGCGGCAAGTAGGCTCACGGGCGTGAGCTACGACTTGGTGGTCTTCGACAACGACGGCGTGCTGGTGGACAGCGAGCCGATCTCCAACCGGGTGCTCGCCGAGTACCTGACCGAGCTCGGCCACCCGACCACGGTCGAGGACTCCTACCGGGACTTCATGGGCTGCGCCGCGCACACCGTGCACGACGTGGTCGGCGAGCGGTACGGGGCACGGCTGCCCGAGGGCTTCGACGAGCTGTTCCACGCCCGGGTGTTCGCCGCGTTCGAGCGCGAGCTCACCCCGGTGCGGGGCGCCGAGGAGCTGCTGAAGACCCTTCAGCAGCGCGGCGTCCCGTACTGCCTGGCCTCCTCGGCCCACCACGCCTGGATCCGCACCGCGCTCGACCTCACCGGGCTGCGCGGCCACCACGCCGAGGAGCGGATCTTCAGCGCCCAGGACGTCGGCGTCGGCAAGCCCGCCCCCGACCTCTTCCTGCACGCCGCCCGCACCCTGGGGGTGGACCCGGCCCGCTGCCTGGTGATCGAGGACAGCCGCAACGGCGTGCTGGCCGCCCGGGCCGCCGGGATGGACGTGTACGGTTACGCGGCCCTGACCGACCCGGCCAAGCTCGCCGGCGCGGGCGCCACCGGCCTGATCACCGACCTCGCCGAGGTGCCCGGGCTGCTCGGCCCCTGACGGGCGGTCGGACGCCCGGAAAACTTTTTTCCCCGGCCTGTAACGCCGCCGGTGCCCCGCGGCGTGGGTACCGCGACGAACGGGATCGGGGAAGGACCAAGTGGTGGGGGAAGCTCCTGCGGACTTCATGGAGTTCGCACACGCCCACAGCGGCAGACTGTTCAGAACGGCCTGCCTGCTGACCGGTGACTGGCACCTCGCCGAGGACCTGGTCCAGGAGACCCTGGCGAAGATGTACCGCTCGTGGCGGCGGATCGACCGCTCCGAGCCCCCGCTGGCGTACGCCCACACGGTGCTCTCCCGGACCTTCGTCTCCCAGCGCCGGCTGCGCCGCTCCGGCGAGCGCCCCTCCGAGGCGCTGCCCGAACCGGACGGCCACCTCGGCGACGACCCCGCCCTGCGGGTCGCCCTGCTGGAGGCCCTGGCCCAGCTGTCGCCGAAGGACCGCACGGTGCTGGTGCTGCGCTACTGGGAGGACCGCTCGGTCGAGGAGACCGCCCGGCTGATGGGCATCCGGGTCGGCTCGGTGCGGGTGCGCAGCCTCCGCGCCCGCGACCGCCTCCGGCAGGTCCTCGGCCAGGACTTCGCCGAACTGAGCCGCGCGTGACGCCCCCGCGCGGCCGCGCCCGCACCGACCGAACGGAGACCGGCACCGTGCACCACGACCAGCAGCCCGACGTTCCGCTGCACGACGCCCTCGGCGTGGCCGTGGGAGGCTTCGCCCCGCACAGCCGTGACCTGGTCCACCGGGCAGCGGCTCGCGGCCGACGGCTCCGCCGTCTCCGGCGGGCCCAACTCGGCCTTGCGGCCGCCGTGTTGATCGGGGCGTCCGGATTCGGGCTGAGCACCCTCGGCCCGGCCGCCGGCCCCGCCCCGGTGCCGCCGGCCGCCTCGTCCGCCGCTCCGCCGTCGCCGTCGGCGGTGCCGACGCCCTCTTCCTCCACCTCCCCGCCCATCGTCCCTCCCACGATCCTGGCACCGAGCTACCGGCCGGGTGGCACGGATCGCACGGGGCCGGTGGACCACCAGCTCGCGGCGATGCTGCCCCCGCGAGGCAGCATCAGCGGCGGCCTCCGGGCGGGGCAGTTCACCGAAGGGCGGCTGACCCTGCCGGACGGCGGAGCGGCGGCACCCTCGGCGCGGCCCCCGGGGACGGACCGGGAGGTCACCGGCAGTCTGCTGTTCGACGACGGGCACGGACCCGTGACCGTGGCCGTGACGCTGATCGACCTCACCCCGCAGGAGGTGACGGGGCCCCGGTGCGAGAACGGGCAGTACGTGTCCTGTGCGATCCGGCCCGATGGCACTCGGGTGACCACGGGGCGGGAGAAGGACCCCGGGCGCGAGACCAGGTGGAGCGTCACCGCGGTGCGTCCCGACGGCCGAGGAGTGCGGGTCGTTCAGTTCAACTACACCGACCTCTCCCGGACGGCGATGGCGATCAGCTTCGACGAGATGACCGCCATCGCACTGGATCCGCACTGGGCGAAGTGACCAACGGGACGTGTCCGCAATCGACGTGACGGAGTGTTGGCAATGAGTAGGGCAGCAGCCGGATTCGGCTTCGCGGTGGCGGGGGCCATCGTGTGCGGGGCCGGGGGGTACGCGGCGTACGCGCTGGTGGGCGGCCCCACCCCGGGGGGGCCGAAGGTCCCGGCGGTGGTGGTCACCGGGCCGCCGACGGCGGCGGAGGCGGCGAAGGGGGCCGAGGCGTTCCTGAAGGCCTGGGCGGACGGCGACTACGAGGAGGCCGGGCGCCTCACCGACCGCCCCGAGCCCGCGATCGTCGCCCTGACCAGGTTCCGGACGGAGCTGAAGCCGACGGCGGTCTCGCTCGCCCTGGGCGGCCCGGTGCCGTCCGCCTCGCCGTCGCCGTCCTCCTTCGTGACGACTCCGCCGGTGTCGGACCGCGAGGTGCCGCTGGCCTTCCGGGCCGAGGTGCGGCTGCCCGACGCGGCCCAACCCTGGCGGTACGAGGGCGCGTTCAGCATGGTGCGGGGCCGGGACGGGCGGGTGGTGGTGCACTGGAGTCCTGATGTGGTCCACCCCAAGCTGACCGGCACCAAGGAGCTGTCGGTGCGTCCGATCTCCTCCTCGCCCTCCCAGGTGGTGGACCGAAAGGGTCGGCCGGTCGGTGAATTCCCCTCCGTGAGAGCGGTGTTGGGGCAGATCAGGTTCACGGGGACGGAGGACCCGGGCAGTGCGGGCCGCGGGGTGGTGGCCTTCGCGCAGGGCAGCTCGTCGCCCGGCGAGCAGCTGTTCACCATCACCGAGCCGAAGAACGGTGCCCAGCGGCGGCTGACCCTGGACGCCGACCTGCAACGGGCCGCCGAGGCGGCGGTCGCGGCCCGGACCACACCGGCCTCGATCGTGGCCGTCGAACCCAGCACCGGTCACGTGCTCGCCTTCGCCAACAACCCGGCCCAGGGCCAGAACCGGGCCTTCGGGGCCAACCAGGCTCCCGGCTCCACCATGAAGGTGGTCACCGCCGCCGGGCTGCTGGAGGCCGGCCTGACGCCGGACAGCCCGCTGCCCTGCCCGCCGACCACCACCGTGTCCGGCCGGACGGTGCGGAACGACTTCACCGATCCGCGCCCGGGCTACACCTTCAAGGACGACTTCGCGCAGTCCTGCAACACCGCCTTCCTGGACGCGGGCGGCGACCGGCTCAAGGGTGCGGCCATGCCCACCCTGGCGCGGGAGGTGTTCGGGCTCGGCCTGGTCTGGCAGACCGGCATCGACACCTTCGACACCGCCGTACCGGTCGAGAGCAACCCGGCCGAGGCCGCCATGGCCCTGATCGGGCAGGGGCGGGTCCAGACCAACGCGCTCGCCATGGCCTCGGTCTCGGCCACCGTCCAGAGCGGCATCTTCCGCCAGCCGGTCCTGATCCCCGGCCTGCCCCAGCCGAAGTCCGCGCGCACCCTCGGTGCACAGACCCTGAAGGACCTGCGGTCGATGATGCGTCGCACCGCCGAGAGCGGTACGGCCGCCGGGGCGCTGCGCGGCATCTCCGGCGCGGCCGGCAAGACCGGCACCGCCGAGGTCAACGGGCAGCCCAAGCCCAACAGTTGGTTCACCGGGTACTGCGGCGACCTCGCGGTGGCGGCCGAGGTCCAGGCGGGCGGCCACGGGGCGGAGGCCGCCGCACCGGCCGCGGCCGCGCTGCTGCGGATCGGCAACACGCGGTAGCACCACTCGGGCGTCGGGTGTCGGGCGTCAGGCGTCGGGCTCTTCGGAGCGGGCAGGACCCTCCGGGGCCTCCGGCCGGCCGGGTGGCTCGACGGTCTCCCGGCGGCGGCGTCGGGAGGGGCGGCGCGGGCGGTGCGGCATCAGCTCGCGCCGCCCGTCGCTGTCTGCCGCCCGGACCAGTGGGATCCGGGGCGGGAAGGCCAGGACGGTGGCCTCCGGGCCGGAGGAGTGCTCGTCGTCGGCCTCGGTGCGCGGCGCCCGGACCTCGGACCCGGCCGGTGGCGGAGCCTCCGAAGGGCCCTGGGCCTGGGCCGGGACGGAGGGTGCGGGGCCGGACACCGACTGGCGGTGGAGGTGCTGGACGGCGTCCTGCCACCCCTGGGCGTAGGCGGACTCGCGGGACCGCTCGTACTCCTCCGGAGTGGTGATCAGCACGCCCTCGGGGAGGGCCAGTTCGACCAGCGAGGTCAGAGCCCGGGTGACGGCGGCCGGGGAGAGCCGGCGTCCGGGCTCCCGGGAGGCACGGTCGGTGAGCTGTGCGATGAAGGCGAGGAGGTCGAACTCCTCGCCGCTCTCGGCCAGTTCGCCCGGGCCGGGACCGTCCGTCCGGTTGTTCTGCCCAGCCACGCGCCGAACGCCTCTCACCGATCCACGGGCTCAGCCCGTAGCGAGCCGTCTGGTCCCCTTGCGTCCCGTAGTCTCCCGGCCGGTCTCCCGGTGGTCGTCCCCGGCCTGGTCGGGCGTGAACTGCTGGGCGACCTTGATGAACATCTCGCGCCGGTCGTCGGGAATCCCGAGTGCCGATGCGACCTGCTCCAGGGTCATCCGCTGCCCGACGGCCGTGGCGGGTGCGGTGTCCACAGGGTAACCGACCGCCTCCGGGAGATCATCCGCCGTCAGCTTGCCCGACTGGATGAGGACTTCCCGGATCGGGACGCCGAGGGCGTGGGCCAGACCCCGCATGGTGTCGAGGTCGGGCATGCTCTGGCGCTGCAGCAGCCGGGTCACGGCTGCCCGGTGCACGCCCGCGTCCTCCGCGAGCTTCGACTTGCCGCCGCCCCGGGGACTGTCGATGTCGTACCCGCGGTCGCGCATCAGGTCCTCGATCCAGGACGCGAACCGCTCGATGTCGGTGCTGCTGCTCGGCACCATGTGTTGGACTCCCTCCGCCTGCCCCCGCACCACCCAAGGGTACCGCGCGCTCGCGCGCGTAATCAGTGCTCGGGCGCACCCTGTCATGTCGATTGGGCCACGGTTGTGCGGTGATTCAGCCGCTCTGTGAGGGAGTCGTCGCGGTCCGTCGAAGGTCCGTCCCGAAACAGCTTGCGTGCGCAGGCGCAACAACGCAGGATGAGTGCGAACCCGCAACAAGATCGGACGGGCCGCCCCGGGCTCCGCCCTCGAGTCCTGGAGCAGCCCTGCCATGCCCGTTGCCACCACCGTTGCCGACGCTGCTGCTGCTGCCGCCGCCCGTCCCGCTGCTACCCGTCCCGTCGGCGAGGGTCACGCCTACGCCCGGGAGCGCGCCGAGGACTGGCGCGAGCGGGCCGCCTGCCGGGGGCTGCCGGCCCGGGAGATCTTCGTGACCAGGGCCGCCCAGGCCGCCCCGGCCCTGCGCCGCTGCGCGGCCTGCCCGGTGCGCCGCCGTTGCCTGGAGGCGGTGCAGCCCGAGCTCTCCTGGTTCGACGGAGTCTGCGGCGGCCGCCTCTGGCGCAACGGTCGCGTGGTCGAACCGCGTTGAAGTCCGCCTCCTCTTCCTGTCCCGCCGTCTCTGCCGGGGAGTCACCCATGCACGCCCAGTCCGCCTTCCCCTCCACCGTCGCGGGCCGTCAGCTCGCCCGCGCCGCCCTGTGGATCGACATCCTGCGCCGCCAGTTCCCGGAGCTGATCGATGAGTTGGCCCCCGGACGGCCGGGTGCCGCCAACCGGTCCGGTGCCCCCAAGGGCGCCGCCGAGGCGGCCCGCCGGGCGGCCGCCGACCGGGCCGACCGCGAGGCCGCCCTCTGGAACGAGCGGCACGGGCTGCGCGGCGCCTCCGGCGGCCGGGCCCCGCTGCGCCTGCACATCTCCGACGTGCTGCGCGACATCACCGACGGGGTGGTCGAGTTGGAGGAGGCCGTCCGGGAGAAGCTCCGGCTCGGCCGGGCCCCGCGGGCCGACGTGCCGGCCCGGCTGGACCGGATCGAGGCGCTGCTCGCCGAGGTGGCGGGCCACCCGACGCTCGCCGAGCACGTGCTGGAGGAGGCCCGCCGGATGTCCCGCCGCTGCTCGGCGGCGCTCGGCGAGGCCGAGACCCTGGTCCGGGTGCGGGGCCGCTGCCCCTGGTGCGACTCGGTCTCGCTGCGGGCCTTCCCGGCCTGGCGGGCGGTGCTCTGCGTCAACCCCGGCTGCCGCTGCACCGAGCCGGACTGCGAGTGCCGCACCGCCCCCGGTCACCGGCACAGCTGGGCGGAGACCTCCTGGTCCCAACTGGCCCAGGAGGCCGGGGTGGACGAGGCCGCCCTGGCCGTCCTGGTGGACGAGGCCGAGCCCGCCGGCCCCGTCCCCGCCGCGGTGGAGGGGGCCCGATGAGCACGCTCGGACTCCCGGCCGGGGCCGCCCTGGTCAACGCGCTGATCGCCGCCGCCGAGGTGGACGTCGCACCCGCCACCATCCGCAAGTGGGTCCAGCTCGGCCACCTGGCCGCAGCCGGACGGCAGGGCAGGGCCCTGCTCTACCGGCTGGAGGACGTCTTCGCCGCCGAGCGCCTCACCCGGCGAGGTCGCCCGCGATCCGCCTGACACACCATCAAGAGAGCCCCGCCCCGGCACGGTTGCCGGAGCGGGGCTCTCGGCGTTCCGACGGACGTGCCCGCCCGCACAAGTTGCGCCCGCGCACGCAATGCGTCACAGTTGGAGCAGCGGCGGAGCTGTGCCCCCAGCGCGGAAGCGAGGGGAGCGCGGCCCGCCGTTTCGCACGGGGCGGCCGCCGCCCCGCCGGCAACGGACCCCCTCCTCCCTCCCGCAAGAGGTCCCGCCGCCGTGCCCACCGACGGCCGTCCCGCGCACCGACTCCGAGCCCCCGTCAGAAGGGAGCAGAACCATGGCCACTCCGCTGCTGGCCCTGCCCGACGTCGAACGCCTGATCGTCGACAGCCTGCGCAACCGCACCGAACTGGCCGCCGCCACCGTCGACAACAAGCCGCCCGCCGGCTTCGACGGGACGCAGGCGGTCGTCCTGGTCTCCCGCACCGGCGGGGCCTGGATCGACGACCAGCACCTGGACCTCCCGCTCGTGGACCTCGAGGTCTACGGGCCGACCAAGACCGCCGCGCACGCCCTGATGCAGCTGGCCCGGGCGGCCGTCTTCCAGCTGCGCGGCACCGTCTACGGCGGCGCCCTGGTCGTCGACTTCCAGGAGACGGACGGCCCCCGCTGGCTGCCCGACTACAACCGGACGAGTGCCAACAGGTACCGGAACACGGTGCAGTTGACGCTCCGTCCACTCTGAGCCGCCGCCCCGGCGGGCTCCCCACGATCGGGCCCCTCGCACCACTGCGAGGGGCCTTTCCCGTACCCGCGACCGCGAGTACGGACCACCCGGCACCACCTTCTCCCGAGGAGATCACCATGGCAGGCACCAACGCTTCCGAGATCCGCGTCGCCGGCACCGGCCGCATCCTGGTCGCCCCGGTCGGCACCGCCGCCCCGGCCGACACCTCCGCCGCCTGGGCGGCCGCGTGGAAGGACCTCGGCTACACGACCACCGACGGCATCAAGTTCGCCAAGAAGGACAAGATCGACCCGGTCAAGACCTGGCAGTCCTCCAGCACCGCCCGGCTGATCTACGGCGACCGTGACCTCACCCTGAAGTTCCAGCTGCTGCAGCTGAACGAGGACACCCTGCCCTTCTTCCTCGGTGGCGACGCCACCGCGGAGACCGCGGCCGGCTCGGGCATCTACAAGTACGACCTGTCCCCGGCCCCGAAGGCGAACGAGAAGGCCCTCGGCATCGAGTTCACCGACGGCTCGGCGATCACCTACCGCTTCGTCGTCCCGCGCGGCCAGGTGACCGACACCGAGGAGCTCGGCCTGACCCGCACCGCTGCCATCAAGCTCGGCGTCACCTTCACCGCCCTGTCGGTGGACGACACCAAGCCGCTGGCGACCATCCTGATGAAGGACCCGGCCTACTCGGCCGTCTGATCCCTCGTCACCCCCTGAGCAGGGCCCGGCGGACCATCCGCCGGGCCCTGCCCGCTCTCCCCAACTCACCAGTCAGGAGCCCGACATGGCCAGCTTCTCCGTCAACGCCGCCCGCGCCCAGCGCCTCGAAGCGCTCGGCCGCACCTGGACCTTCGACCTCGACGGCGAGGTCTTCGAACTCCCCACCGAGCTCGCGCGCGGGATCGCCCGCAAGCTCGCCGCGCTGGACGACAACGACGTCGACGGCCTGCTCCGACTCCTGCTCGGCGACGCCCAGTTCGAGCGCTTCGACCGCCACGACGTCACCATGCAGGACGTCGGCGCGATCCTGGAGGCCTACGGCAAGGAGACCGGGCTCGGCCTGGGGGAATCCTGAGCCTCGGCGCGTTCGTCGACGAACACGCCGAGGCCCTCGAAGCCGACCTGCTCCGGCACTACGGCGTGGACCTCCTCGACTGGCACCGCGACCGGCTCTCCGCCCGCCGGCTCTCGGTGCTGATCAAGCACCTCCCGCGCGACAGTGCCCTCACCCGCGAACTCCACGGCGAAGCCGCCGACTGGTCCACCACCGACTACCTGCTGGCCAACGTGGTCGACCACCTCGCCGTCGCCAACTGGATGTTCGCCACCATCAACCGCGACGAGGAAGCCGACCCCCTCGACCCCCCGGAGCCGGTCGTCCGCCCGGGCCAGGAGGACGAGGACGGCAGCCCGGCGGACGAGGACTGGGACGAGGAGCCGCGGCCGGTACTCCCGAGCGCCGTCGAGCTCCGCTCGTTCTTCGGATAGGACCGGAGGAAATCCATGGCCAACGTACCCGGCTCCGACCTTGCGGATCACCTGCTCAAGGACAAGGTCAACGGCCTCGCCGACGAATGGACGGTCTACAAGGCCGATGCCAAGGTCCAGAAGCACATCCTGACCGGGCTCGCGAGCAGCATCACCTACATCAAGGGTGACCTCAACGGCCTGGCCGGCAGTCTCACCGCGATGAAGGCCGACGTCACCCTGCTCGCCTTCGGCCTGACGGCGATCAAGGCCGACTACACCTTCCTGAAGGTGGACGAGAAGGGGATCTACTGGCGCGGCCGTCCGCTGAAGCAGTGGGGGGCCGACAAGGACAAGCAGCGCGCGAAGAACACCGAGAAGGCGCAGGCGGCCCTCAAGGAGAAGAACGGCGAGATCGTACGCCGCCTGCGGCTCATCGAGAACAAGCTCTCCGCCCACGGCACGACCAAGGAACAGCTCGAGGCCGCGCGGATCAAGAAGAACGCCTCGTCCCGGGCTTACCGGACCTCGGGCAGTGATGACGACCTCAAGACCGCCCAGCGTGACATGAAGGAGTTCCAGCGCCTGCACGACAAGGCGCAGCGCGAGTCCGACGACCTCAAGAAGCTGGTCAAGCAGGCGCAGAAGGACGAGGGCCGCCTCGGCAAGCTCGCCAAGGAGGCCGAGAAGGTCACCAAGATCACGGACAAGATCAACAAGGCGGAGAAGCGGGCGAAGGAGCAGAAGACCGCGGCGGACAAGTACTTCAGGGACATCGAAACCAGGGCCGGCCGCCTGGAGCAGAAGCTCAGGAGCCTGGCCGCAGCCGTGGGCTGACCACGAACGGAGAAGTGATGAGTCTCAAGTCCTCCCTCATCGGGGCCACGGGAAGCCTGTCGAAGTTCGCCTCCTCGCTCGGAACGACGGCCTCCAGGGTCGACCGGCTCCGGAGCTCGGCGCGGGACGCCGACGGTGCCGTCGGCAAGTTGAAGAACTCCGCCGCCCAGGCCGAGAAGGCCGTGGGCGGCACCGGAAAGGCCGCCGGGACCACCGGCGGGATGTTCGGGAAGATGAAGACCGGCCTGGGGGCGGCGACCACCGGGTTCAAGGGCCTCAACACGGCGATGAAGGGCAACATCATCGGCCTGCTGCTGATGCTGCTCGCGCCGCTGATCGCCAAGATCGTCGACATGGCGATGCAGTCCAAGACCATGCAGAAGATCATGGACACCGCCTTCAAGGTGATCGGCAACGTCATCGACACGGTGATGAAGGCGATCGGCCCGGTCATGAAGCAGACCGGCGAGATCATCACCAAGGTCTGGGGCAGCATCCAGTCCGCCATCGCCACCGTCGTGGACTGGATCTGGACCGCGATCAAGTGGTACTTCAACGCCTACAAGACCGTGATCACCACCGTGCTGGACGTGGTCCTGAGCGTGGTGACGGGTGCGTGGAACGGCATCCGCAGCGCGATCTCCGGCGTGCTGGACTGGATCAAGAGCGCCACCACCGGTGCGTTCAACACCGTCAAGGACGCGCTCAGCAGCGCCTGGGGGGCGCTGTCGGGGATCGCGGAGTCCGCGTTCAACGGGGTGCTCGGGGCGGTGAAGACACCGCTGAACGCGGTGATCGGGCTGGTCAACCGGGCGATCAACGCGATCAACGGGATCAAGATCGAGATTCCGGACTGGGTGCCGGGGATCGGCGGCAAGGGGTTCGGGGTCCACATCCCCACGATTCCGATGCTGGCCAACGGCGGCATCATCGCGCCCTCCGCCTCCGGCACGCTCGCGCTGATCGGCGAGGGCGGCCAGCACGAGGCGGTCATCCCGCTGGACCGGCTGGACAAGATGCTCAGCTCCGGCGGGGCCTCGGCGCCCGCGCTGCACCGCCTGGCCGCCGCCGTCGAGGCGATGGCGCTGCGGCCGGTCCTGGTCCAGGTCGACGCGCAGACCATCGCCCGCGCCGCGATGGACGGTCAGCGCCAGCTCGTGCGCCGGTAGCCGACCGGCAGCAGCCAGAACCCGACACCTGAAGAGAGGAGTTGTGCCGCATGCCGCACAACCTGTGGATCGGCCGGCCCGGAGCGCTCCGGGAGATCGACCAGGCCGCGAAGAGTTGGGACCGCAGCGCCGACCTGGGGGTGACCGAGTTCCGGGCGCTCGGCGGGCGGGCGACGGTGGTGTACACCCCGAAGCCCGTCCGCCGCCTGAAGCTGAGCTGGGAGGGGCTGGACCGGGACACCGCCACCTACCTGGACCGGCTGGCCCGGCGGGCCGACGGACCGGGGCCGCTCGCGGTGATGGACCCGGCCTCGGTGAACCTGCTGGAGCCCGCCCAGGCGGCCGGACGGGACCGGACGGGCAGCACCGGACGGGCCTGGTTCGTCTCCGGCCAGCCCGGCGCGGTGGTCGAATCGACCACGGTCAAGGGGCAGTTCGGATTCCAGGCGCAGGCCGCGGAGAGCGCGGTGGCCTGGCGCAGCCCGTACTGGGCCGGCGGCCTGCCGGTGGTGCCGGGCTGGACGGTGTCGTTCCGCGTCCCGACCGCCTTCCCGACCGACACGTGCGTGGCCCAGCTGGACTTCAAGTCCGCCGCCGGCACGTACCTGAACAGCGCGGTGGTGACGGGCCGTCAGGTCACGGCCGTGGTACCGCCGGACGCCGCCTTCGTCACGGCGGTCGCCAAGCCGGGTGCGGTCGGCACCTACTCGCTGGCCAACGCCTGCTACACCATCGGCGGCGACTGGCCGGACGAGGCCCTGCCCGGCGACGGCTGCCCGCCCATGGCGATCACCGGCTACAGCGACGTGCCGACGGCACAGCTCCGCTACCGCAACGTCTCGATCGACCTGCTGGAGGTGGCCGGTGCAAACGGATGACCCCACCATGATCGACGCGCTCGCCGCCGGCGAGCGCGCCTACCGCAGCACCACCCGCCTCGGCGGCACCGACCTCAGCCCGCAGATCCAGGGCTGGAAGGTCGACCGCGCCTACAACACCGACCTGCCCTCCGCCATGCGGGCCTTCGCCGGCAGCTCGTCCGCCCAGCTGGACCTCCAGCTGGGCGGCAGCGCGGCCGGCAACGGCCCCGCGCTGTACTCGCCGTGGGCCCCCCGGGCCACCGCCGACACTGTCCGTCCGCGCCAGTCGGTGGTGCAGACCGTCGGCCTGGAGAACACCGGCTCGGTGCCGGTGTTCCGCGGGACGGTGCGCAGCCGCTCCGCCGCCTCCGGCGGCGACTCGGTGCAGGTGACGGCGCTGGACGGGGCCGAGCGGCTGCGCGGCCCGGCCCATCTGCCCAAGCCCTACGCCGGGTTCCTCGGCAAGCAGCCGATCGCCAGCGCCACCTGGTGCGTGGACGAGCTGCTGCGCCAGGGCGGGGTGCACACCTGCCCGCCGCCGCGCTACCCGAACGTCTCCAACGACCAGCACACCGCGTTCTACGCCTCGCTGCACGGCGGTCTCACCCCGACCTACGGCATCCCGTACCAGATCCCGGCGGCCACCGACTACGGCTGGTCCCGGACGGCGGCGCCGTACGAGATGGCCCTGGTCCCCAAGAAGACCAACCTGACGGTCAGTTGGATGCCGCGCAGCCGTACCAGGATCCCCGGCCGGACCGTCCTGGCCGAGGTCACCGTGAACAACATGGTCGGAGCCGGCGAGCGCGCCAAGGTGCAGATCGACCTCGCCACCGACGACGCGGGCTGGGGCTTCGGCCTGCTCCGCTTCGCGGTGGACTTCAACGCCGGTACGGTGACCGCCTGGTCGGGCCGTGAGGGCGGAGCCGGCCAGGGGTACAGCTGGTCCTTCCCCGCGCTCACCCAGCAGAAGGGCAACTGGCAGCTGGGCATGCTCTGGGACGGCATCTCCTCGCTGACCCAGCAGCGCTACGACTCCACCCTGCAGCGGTACGCCAAGGCGTTCCAGCTGATCCCGCACCTGATCGCCCCCGACGGCACCCAACTGGCCGGGCAGATGATGGAGTTGAACGCTCCGGACGCCATGCAGTGGGAGTCCGAGCTGTACCGGGTCGACCTGGTCACCGACGTGGCCGCCGAGTGCGTCCAGGTGACCGCCGGCGCGGGGACGGTCTTCACCTTCCAGCCCGCCGGCTTCAAGCAGGACTGGAAGAAGGGGGCCACCCTCGACGAGGTCACCCTGCCGCTCTACAGCGTCCCGACGGTCTCGGGGAGCCAGTGGGACGTCATCACCCAGATCGCCAAGGCGGCGCTTTCCACCGCCGAGTTCGACGAGACGGGGGTCTTCCGCTGGCGCAACCACACCCGGTTCCTCAGCGCGCCGACCAGGGCGCAGCGCACGCTGACCACCCTGCGGGACATCGCCGCCCTGACGGTCTCCGAGGAGATCGACGCCTGCCGCAACTACTGCGTCCAGCCCTACCAGGACTGGTCCAAGGTGGAGACCCAGAAGAGCGAGGTGATGCACGACGGGGCCCTGGTCCGCACCGTCCCGGGCAACGGCGTGCTGGAGATCGCCTACGAGAAGGCGGTCGAGGAGCCGGACATCTGGCCGCCGCTGGTCGACTGCGACCAGGTCGTCTCCGAGGACTCCGCCGTCCGCTTCTCGCTGGTCAACGCGGCCAACCAGAAGGCGCAGAAGGGCCGGGTGGAGACCTCCGTCCGCCGGGACGGCGGCACCCTCTACGTCCGCTTCCGGAACATGGCCGCCGAGCCGCTCTACACCGTCAACAAGGACGGCTCGGGCTCGGTCCGGCTGGTCATGCCGATGCCGAAGACCGAGCCGGTGAAGCGCACGGCGATCGTCCAGAACTCCGAGAGCCAGGCCCGCTACGGCTTCCAGGAGTTCACCGCGGAGGACACCGACTGGGTGCAGGACTACGACACCGCGATCTCGCTGGCCAAGGCGCTGGAGATGTCCGGCCGCTACCCCATCCCGGTGTTCGGCGGAGTCGAGGTGCTCTACGACCCGAGGCTCCAACTCGGCGACGTGGTACAGCTGGTGGACACCTCCGGCGCCTACCTCGACACCCTGGCCTGGGTCATCGGCATCTCCGTCGAGGCCGGCTCGGACGGCGCCATCCGGCAGACCCTCACCCTGCGCGGCACCTCCTGGCCGAGCGGCGAACTGGACGTCGGCCTCACCCCGGACCCGCCGGTCGACCCCGAGGCCTGGACCAGGCAGCCGTTCAAGCAGGTGACCGAGCGGTACCCGTCCTACGCCCACATCACCCAGGCGGGCCGCAGCTACAAGGACCTCTGGACCCGCTGAGGGTCCGCCAACCCCCTTCCGAGGAGCCAGAGATGACCGACACCACCCCGCAGACCGCCGACACCGTCCGGCTCGACGCCGACCAGCTGCGCACGCTGGCCGCCGAGGTCGCCCGGCAGCTGGCCGACTGGCTGTCCACCCGCGCCCCCGGCCGGATCCCGGTCGACGACCCGCTGGCGGGCGCCGGGCAGCAGGTCAGCCTGCCGACCGGGGCCTCCGTCACGATCGAGTTCCCGCAGCCGCCGGCCGAGCCCGCCGAGCCCGCCGAGCCCGCCGCGTAGCCCGTCAACTCCCGTACGACGAACCAGAGGTGGACTCGTGACCAAGCAGACCCCGATGAACCAGCTCCCCTACCCGGAGCCCAGCGACATCGCCGACATCCCGCTGCACCTCCAGGCGCTGACCCAGGCTGCCGACTCCCGGATGGTGATGCGCTTCGACACCGCCACCGCCCGCGACACCGCCGTGGTCCAGCCGGTGGCCGGCATGATCGCCTGGATCAAGTCGCCCGGCTACTACACCGTCTACAACGGCACCGGCTGGGTGCAGGACCACACCCTCAACCCGCCGCGCCTGATCACCAGGCAGAGCGCGGACCAGTCGCTGCCCAACAACGCCATCCTCTACCTGACCTGGGCCGCCAGCCCGATCACCGACAGCCACGGCGGCGTCGACCCCGCCCAGCTCACCCGCTACACCCCCAAGGTCGCCGGGCACTACCTGGTCACCGCCCAGGTCGCGTTCAGCGTGAACACCTCCGGCGGCCGGGTGGTCAACCTGATCAAGAACGGCGACGCCAACCAGAACTTCGGCCAGGTCGCCCACGGTGCCGTCCCGGTGGCCGGCTACTTCACCACGCTCTGCGCCACCGGCATGACCTACTTCAACGGGACCACCGACTACTACGAGGTGCAGGTCGCGCAGAACTCCGGCGCCACGCTCACCACGGTGAGCGTCGGCACCATCACCCGTGCCCTGCGCGTCTTCTGACTCGTCGTCACCACCGAGCCCTGCCCCGGCCGCACCCCGGCCGGGGCAGGGCTCTCCCCGTTTCCCGCCAGGAGGCACCCCATGACCGACTCCACCCGCCGCGCCCTGCGCACCACCCTGCAGACCCTGCTCGGCCTGCTCGCCGCCCTCCCCCTGCTGGCCGACAGCGGCACCCTGCCCGCCACCCTCCCCGGCCTCGCCGTCGCCGTCAGCGTCTCCACCGCCCTCACCCGGCTGATGGCCCTGCCGGGCGTCGAGGCACTGCTGCCCTCCTGGCTGCACCGCGCCCCCGACGGGGAGTCCACCGAGCAGGGCGAGTGAACCCCGGCTCCACGGGGATGGACTCGCTGGACACCCTCGTCGTCTGGTGCGGTGCGCTGGCCGCGGTCGCCGCCGCCACCGGCATGCTCTGGCGGCTCGGCCGGGTCGTCCGCCAGATCGCGCATAGGGTCGAGGAGTTCAGTGAAGACTGGCAGGGTACCGAACCCCGCCCCGGCGTCCCCGGCCGAGAGGGCGTGATGGCCCGGCTCTGCGGCATCGAGGAACGACTCACCGCCGTCGAGCACGAGCTGCGCCCCAACAGCGGTTCGTCGATGCGCGACGCCATCGACCGCGTCGACCGCCGCACCCTGCGCATCGCACCCGATGCGGACAACTGAACTCACCATCAGGCAAGGGGGACTGACATGCAGTTCGTGCCGCGCGCCCAGTGGGGCGCAGCCCAGCCCAGGACCGACCTCCGCACCGTTGGGGCGACCCAGGGCGTCAAGATCCACTACGAGGGGACCGCCGTCCCCGCCGACCTCGCCGACGCCGCCCAGCACTCCCGCTGCGCCGCCCGGGTCCGCGCCATCCAGGCCAGCCACCTCGCCAACCACGCCGAGGGCTACGTCGACATCGCCTACAGTGCCGTGGTCTGCCCGCACGGCTCGGTCTTCGAGGGGCGCGGCGCTCACCACCAGACGGCGGCCAACGGCAACGGCGCGCTCAACCGCGGCCACTACGCGGTCTGCGCGATGCTCGGCGACTCCGGGCTGACCGAGCCGACCGAGGCGATGCTGAACGGTCTGCGCGACGCGATCGAGTGGCTGCGGCGCGACGGCGGCGCCGGGCCCGAGATCCGCGGTCACCGCGACGGCTACGCCACCAGCTGCCCCGGCGAACCGCTCTACGCCTGGGTCCGCCAGGGCGCCCCCCGCCCGTCGGGCAAGCCCGAGCAGCAGCCGCCCGCGCAGGAGCACCGGGACCAGCAGGAGCAGCAGCAGCAGCCCCAGGGCCCGGCCTGGCCGGGGGAGTACCTGAGCCTGCGCTCGCCGATGCTGCACTCCGAGGCCGTCCGGGTCTGGCAGCAGCGGATGCGCGACCGCGGCTGGAGGATCGACGTGGACGGCTGGTACGGCCCGGCCTCCGCCGCCGTGGCCCGCGGCTTCCAGGCCGAGAAGGGGCTGCAGGCCGACGGGGTGGTCGGACCGGCCACCTGGTCGGCCGCCTGGAACGCGCCGGTCAGCTGACGTGCCGTCGGGAGGGGCCGGAACGTTACGTCCCGACCCCTCCCGCAAACACGTTCCACCGCCTACGCTCACGCCTCAACATCCACGTACCGGCCGGTAGCCGGGGGCAGCGAGGTCGGCGATGGCGGAGCAGCTGGTGGACGGGCGGCTGCGGCGGGCCCGGGCGGCGGTGGCGGGGAGTTTCCTGTTGCAGGGGACGACCTTCGCGCTGCTGGTCACCTGCATACCGGAGATCCAGGAGCGGTACGGGCTGAGCGACGCGCTGCTGCCGGTCTTCCTGGCGGCGGTGCCGGTGCTGGCCGGGGTGGGCTCGGTGGCCTCGGAGGCGGTGGTCGGGCGGACCAGTGCGAAGGTGGTGCTGCGTCTGGTGCAGCCGGCCGTCTGCCTGAGTCTGGCGGCGGTCGGGATCGGCCGCGAGCTGTGGCAACTCGCCATCGCCCTAGGCTTGTTCGGCCTACTGGTCGGTGCGCTGGACGCCAGTATGAACATGCTCGGGGTCGGACTGCAGCGCCGCTACGGCCGGAGCATCATGATCGGCTTCCATGCCGCGTTCAGCCTCGGCGGCATCCTCGGCGCGGTGATCGCCGGCCTCGGCGCGCACTACGACACCTCGCTCGCCGTCCTGTTCGGCGGCGCCGCCGCCGTGCTCGTCCCGCTCGCGCTGCTGACCGGCACCCGCTTCCCCGGCCGGGCCGAACTCGGCGACGCCGTACGGGAGGCGGCCGCGGCCGCCGCCTCCCGGATCCCCTGGCGCCCGCTGCTGCCGCTCTGCGCGGTGATGGCCTTCGCCTACATCGCGGACGCCTCCGTCTCCAACTACAGCGTCAAGTACCTGACCGACGTGCTCGGCAGTCCGGCCGACCTGGCCAAGCTCAGCTACCTCGGCTACATGGTGGCGATGCTGCTCGGCCGCACGCTGGGCGACCGCGCGGTGGAGCGCTGGGGTGCGGTCGCGGTGGTCCGGGCGGGAGCGGTGCTCTCCGCGCTGGGCTTCGCCCTGGCGGCCGCCGCACCGGGGCAGTGGGCCGGGATCGCCGCCTTCACCGTGCTGGGTTTCGGCATCTGCGCGATCATCCCGCAGGTCTTCGCGGCGGGGGGCAGGAGGTTCCCCGAGCACGCGGACGCCGCGGTGGCCCGGCTCAACCTGTTCAACTACGTGGGATTCCTCGTCGGTTCGCCACTGGTCGGCGCGCTCGCCGGGGCGGGCTCGTTCCGCCTGGCGCTGCTCGCGCCGCTGGTCCTGGTGCTGGCGGTGGCCCCGATGAGCCGTTTCTTCACCGCGCCCGCCGCCGAGCCGGTGGCCCCGGAGGCCGCGCCCGCCCGATAACGTAAGGCCCATGAACGCACGGCCCGGGCCCGCGGACAGCTGCGGCCTCCACCTGTACTGGGACGAGGGCGTCACCGCCTACGACTTCGGCCCCGGCCACCCGATGGACCCGACCAGGCTGGCGCTCACCATGCGGCTGGTGGAGGCCCTCGGGCTGGACACCGCACCGGGGGTGACGGTCCGTGCGGCGCCGCCGGCCGGGGAGTCCACCCTGCGGCTGGTGCACACCGCCGAGTACCTGGACGCCGTCCGCCGGATCGCCGCCGAGCCGGACCGCAGCGACCCGGCGCACGGCCTGGGCACCGACGACAACTGGGCGTTCGCCGCCCAGCACACTGCCTCCGCGCTGATCGCCGGCCAGTCGGTGGCGGGGGCCGAGAGCGTCTGGCGCGGAGCGGCCCGGCATGCCGTCAACTTCGCCGGCGGCCTGCACCACGCGATGCCCGACCGGGCGGCGGGCTTCTGCGTCTACAACGACCCCGCGCTGGCGGTGGCCCGGCTGCTGGAGCTCGGCGCCGAGCGGGTCGCCTACCTCGACGTGGACGTGCACCACGGCGACGGCGTCCAGCAGGCCTTCTGGGACGACCCCCGGGTGCTCACCGTCTCCCTGCACGAGAGCCCGGCCACCCTCTTCCCGCAGACCGGCTGGTCCACCGAGACCGGCGGGCCGAACGCCCCCGGCACCGCCGCGAACCTGCCGCTCCCGGCCGGTACGGGCGACGCGGGCTGGCTGCGCGCCTTCCACGCCTTCGTGCCCGAGCTGCTGGGCGCCTTCCGCCCGCAGGTGATCGTCAGTCAGCACGGCGCGGACACCCACCTGGAGGACCCGCTGGCCCACCTCGCGGTCAGCCTGGACGCCCAGCGGCTGGTGGCCGGTGCGGTGCACGACCTGGCCCACCGGTACGCGGACGGCCGCTGGCTGGCCCTCGGCGGCGGCGGGTACGCGGTGGTCGACGTGGTCCCCGCCGCCTGGACCCACCTGGTCGCCACCGCCACCGGCCACCCCCTGGACCCGGCCACCGAGGTGCCGCCCGCCTGGCGCGAGCAGGCCCTGAAGCTCACCGGCCGGCCCGGCCCGGCCCGGATGACCGACGGCGCCCGCCTCGACTGGCGCGACTTCGACGACGGCTACGACCCCGGCGACCGCCTCGACCAGGCGGTCCTGGCCGCCCGCCGTGCCGTCTTCCCGCACCACGGACTGCTGCCGTGACGGGGCGGGAGGAGCTGGTCGCGCACCTGCTGCGGCACCGGCTGGCGGGCCCCGAGATCCCGACGAGCCGTCAGAACAACCTGCGCCACTACCGCCTGTTCGCCCAGGCCGACCCCAAGGCGCTGATGGGCCTGGACCCGGAGCGGCGCTGGGACGAGGAGGCCGTGCTCGGGTTGATGGTGGCGAAGGTCGGCGTGCGGCCGGAGCCGGCCTACACCGAGGGCCCGGACGTCATCGACCCGGCCAGGACGGTGGCCGCGCTGGACCGGCTGGCCGCGCTGCTGGCGGCCACCGCCCGCCGCCGCGGCACGGTGCTGGCGGGCACCGGGCACCCGGCCAAGCTGACGGCCTTCCACACCGCGCTGGCCCGCGCGCTGGAGCGGGCCGGCTGCACCCTGCGCACGCCCGCGCTGGGCGCGCGCTTCCGCGAGCCCACTCCCTCCGGTACGCGGCACTGCCGCCTGGACGCCCTCGGCCCGGTCCTGGTGGTCCGTTCCGCGGAGAGCACGGCGGGGAGCACCGGCGAGCTGCTGCACACCCACTCCCCGCTGCCGGTCCGGCTGGCCCTGACCGCGCTCGCCGAGTCCGGCGAACCGCTGCCCGACCTGGTGCTGGGCGACCACGGCTGGCTCTGCGGCGCCGGCCGGCTGGGCATCCCGGCGGGCGGGATCGCCGACTGCAACGACGTCGCGCCGTTCGCCGCCGAGGCCGAGGGCACCGTCGCGGTGGCCGTCCCGGTGGACGACGGAGCGCAGCCCGACTGCTACAGAGCGCTGAGTGACTACGTACTGCAACGGGCGGACCTCGCACCGTACTCGGAGTGAGTTCCTCCCCCTTCCCACTGGTACCACCCTTAACTACTCTGGGGATACACGTGTGTCGGTGGAGTCACCGGAGGGGAAGCCGGTGCCTTGCACACGGGACAAGGGTCGGGTGAAGTCCATGAGTTCCGGAGAACGCCCTTTGCAGGAGGTCGTCTTCCTGACGGTGGCCGAGGTCGCCTCGGTCATGCGGGTCTCGAAGATGACGGTGTACCGCCTCGTGCACAGCGGAGAGCTGCCCGCGATCCGGGTGGGCCGCTCCTTCCGGGTCCCCGAACAGGCCGTCCACGAGTACCTGAGGGAGTCCTACGTACGACTGGAAAGCGCCTGATCGCCGCCCTGTTCCCGCCTCGGCGGGGCAGGATTACGGCTTATCCGGCGTGGACGGTAGGCTAGGCCCTCCGTCAGTCGTATGGACTCCGTCTCTCACGGACGAGAGTCTCAGTGAGCGAGGGTAGTTCCGTGGGCTCTGTCATCAAGAAGCGTCGCAAGCGTATGGCCAAGAAGAAGCACCGCAAGCTTCTGAAGCGCACTCGCGTGCAGCGTCGCAACAAGAAGTAACACCCCACGGTCGCGCCCTGGCGCGCCTGGGTGTGAAGACCGCCCGTCCCGGCTCCGGCCTGGGCGGGCGGTCGCCTTTTTCCGGTACGGTGCGGCAGAGAGGGCGTTCGAGAGGGGCGGCAGGCGTGGGGAAGACCGTGCTGGTCACCGGCGTGGCCCGGCACCTCGGTGCGAGGTTCGCGGCCCGGCTGGCCGCCCGGCCCGGGATCGACCGGGTGGTCGGGCTGGACAGCGGGGAGCCCTGGGGCGGGATGGCCGCCGACGGGGTCGAGTACGTACGGGCCGAACTGCGCCGCCCGGCGGTGGCCCGGGTGCTGGCCGAGCACGCCGTGGACACCGTGGTGCACCTGGACGTCAGCGCCGGCACCGGCAGCCGCGCGGCGGCCAAGGAGAACAACGTCATCGGCACCATGCAGCTGCTCGGTGCCTGCCAGAAGGCCCCGGGCCTGCGCCGACTGGTCGTCAAGTCCACCACCGCCGTCTACGGCTCCGCCCCGCGCGACCCGGCCGTCTTCGGCGAGCGGACGCTGCCCAGGGCGCTGCCCCGGGACGGCTTCGGCAAGGACGCCACCGAGGTCGAGGGCTACGTCCGCGGCTTCGCCCGGCGCCGCGCCGACGTGGCCGTCACCGTGCTGCGCTTCGCCAACATCGTCGGCCCGGCCGGGGACACCCCGCTGAGCGACTACTTCGCGCTGCCGGTGCTGCCCACCGTGCTCGGCCGGGACCCGCGCCTCCAGTTCGTGCACGAGGACGACGCGGTGGACATCCTGCACCGGGCCGCCACCGAGCGGGCCCGCCCGGGCACCTACAACGTCGCGGGGGAGGGCGTGCTGCTGCTCTCCCAGTGCGCCCGCCGGCTCGGCCGGCCGACCGTGCCGCTGCTCGGGCCCGCGCTCGGGCTGGCCGCCGGGGCGGCCCGCTGGACCGGCCTGGCCGACATCTCGCCGGAGCAGATCCAGCTGCTCAGCCACGGCCGGGTGGTGAGCACCGGTCAGCTCCGGGAGACCTTCGGCTGGGAGCCCGGCCGCTCCACCCCGGACGCCTTCGCCGACTTCGCGGCCGCGCAGACCGTCGGGCTGCTGCCGCCCGGCCGGCTGGCCGCCGCCACCGACCGGCTGGCGGAGCTGCTGACCCGTCAGACCCCGACCAGGAGCTGAGGACGCGATGTCCAGTGCCAACGAGCCCGTGCCCGACGGGGCCAAGGTGATCCCGATCGAGTCCGCGCCCAGCTGGCAGCCGGAGGAGCCGGCCCCCGCGCTGGCCGACCGGATCGCGGACGCCGTCGGCGGTGCGCTGGCCGGGCCGATCGGCGCCGCCGCCACCCGGGCGCTGGGCAAGGGCTGGGAGCAGCGGGCCGCCGACGGGCTGGCCTTCCTGCGCCGCCGGGTCACCGGGGACTACGAGGTGGACGAGTTCGGCTTCGACCGGGAGCTCACCGAGGAGGTGCTGCTCTCGATGCTCCGCCCGCTGGCGGAGAAGTACTTCCGGATCGAGGTCCGGGGGATCGAGAACATCCCGGCCGAGGGCGGGGCGCTGATCGTCGCCAACCACTCCGGGACGATCCCGCTGGACGCGCTGATGACCCAGATCGTCATCCACGACCACCACCCGGACCGGCGTCACCTGCGGATGCTGGCGGCCGACCTGGTCTTCGTGCTGCCGGTGGTCGGCGAGCTGGCCCGCAAGGCCGGGCACACCCTGGCCTGTGCGGAGGACGCCCAGGCCCTGCTGGAGCGCGGCGAGGTGGTCGGGGTCTGGCCGGAGGGCTTCAAGGGGATCGGCAAGCCGTTCAGCGAGCGGTACAAGCTGCAGCGCTTCGGCCGGGGCGGCTTCGTGGCCTCGGCGCTGCGGGCCGGGGTGCCGATCGTGCCCTGCTCGATCGTCGGGGCGGAGGAGACCTACCCGATGATCGGCAACGCCCGGACGCTGGCCCGGGCGCTCGGCCTGCCGTACCTGCCGATCACCCCGACCTTCCCCTGGCTGGGGCCGCTGGGCGCGATCCCGCTGCCGACCAAGTGGACCATCCAGTTCGGCGAGCCGATCGCCACCGACGGGCACCCGCCGGAGGCGGCGGAGGACCCGATGCTGGTCTTCGACCTCACCGACCAGGTGCGGGAGACCATCCAGCACACCCTGTACAAGCTGCTGGTGCAGCGCCGCTCGGTCTTCTTTTAGGGGCCGCCTCCTTGATGGGGCCGGGTCCGCGCCGCCGGGGCACGCACCTCGCCGGCTTCTCGTCAGTCGCCGATGCTCCGCATGGACTCCCTCCTCGGCGCC